>JBDSKU010000230.1:0-3173 GCA_039916745.1 Nitrospiraceae bacterium | reverse complement strand
GGCACCACGCAGTTCAGGCACGATCCAGCCTGGATGTATCGCCTGATATAGGGAACGGACACGCTTATCCTCTCCCCCGGACGCTGATGTTAGGCCGCCGCCGCGATCCCTAGCCATTCGTCATCATCACTTTGAGAGCGCGTTCCTTCATGGCATTGCCAAACGTGTTGTAGGCTTGCATGACCTCGTTCAAGGCAAAGTGATGCGTAATCAGCTGCTTCGGTTGAACCCTTCCGGAAAGCACTGTTTTCAGCAGCATGGGAGTCGTCACGGTATCAACCAGACCCGTGGTCAGGGTGATGTTGTGTGCCCAGAGCTTGTCCAAATTCAGCTGGACGGGCTTGCCATGCACGCCGATATTGGCAATATGCCCGCCGGCCGTCACGATGGCCTGGCACACATCGAAACTCGAGGCAATCCCGATCGCTTCTATCGCCACGTCCACGCCTCTGTTAGCGGTGAGCGCCATCACCTGCCCGGCAGCCTTGCCATTGCTGTTGTTGACGACCTTCGTCGCACCAAACCGCGTGGCGACAGCTAAGCGGTTGTCATCGACGTCGACCACGATGATGTCCGCCGGGGAATAGAATTGCGCGGTCAACAGTGCCGCCAACCCGATCGGACCTCCGCCGACAATCGCCACGGTGTCGCCGGGCTTGACCCGTCCGTTGAGCACGCCACATTCGAACCCGGTCGGCAGAATATCGCTCAACATGACGAGCGCTTCCTCATCCGCCCCGGCGGGAATCGGATAGAGACTATTGTCCGCAAATGGAATCCGGACATATTCGGCTTGCGTACCGTCGATACGATTCCCCAGTATCCATCCACCCCCGTTCTCGCAGTGCGAATACATGCCTTTCTTGCAGTTGGCGCACTTCCCGCACGAGGTGATGCACGAAATGAGGACGCGGTCGCCCACCCTGAAGTTCGACAGGCTCGCGCCAACTTGTTCGATGACCCCGACACCCTCGTGCCCCAAGATTCGGCCATCCGTCACCGTCGGCACATCCCCTTTCATGATATGCAAATCCGTTCCGCAAATTGTCGTCTTCGTGATCTTGACGATGGCATCTGTCGGTGTCGCGATGACAGGTGTGGGCCTGTCCTCTAAGGCAAGTTTGCCTGGGCCATGGTACACAAGGGCTTTCATGGTGACTCTCCTTTCGGATGATGACCTGCCAAGCGGTGGCTCCCAGCAATTTCGTGTGGTGAGCCTCGCGGCCTTCCTGCAGTCTATCCTGGCCATCAGCCCGTAGTACATGCGGCCAACGAGTCACAGTCAGAATCGGGGTGGCAAAGCCCTCAGATCCAGCCTTGTGAAACAAAGATTCCCGACCCCAGTGTTTTCTCCTGCCTTCTATCCTGCTCACCGCATTTCATATGTGTCGCCGCTCGAACCGCTGAGGCCTTCCTGCTCTAGCCGAGAAAGGTCAGTCGTGGTGAGGAGGGGCGTGGCGTCCATGGACATTGATCGACCACGCCAGAGGGCATAGAGCATGGGGATGACCAGAAGCGTCAGGATGGTTGAACTCACCATACCCCCGATCATGGGAGCAGCAATCCGTTTCATGACGTCGGCGCCGGTACCGGTGGTCCACATAATCGGAAGCAATCCTCCGATGATCGCCGCGACGGTCATCATTTTCGGTCGCACCCGCTGGACCGCGCCTTCCATGACGGCCTCACGCAGATCGTGAACCGTCATCATGCGGCCTTCACGTACTCGCCGTTCATATGCTTCGTCGAGGTAGACGAGCATCACCACACCCGTTTCCGCTGCCACGCCGGCCAAGGCGATGATGCCCACCCAGACGGCCACGCTAAGGTTGTAGCCCAGATAGTCGAGATACCAGATGGCTCCGATCGCGGCGAAGGGGACGGACAGCAGCACGATCAGCGATTTCGTCAGCGATCGAAAATTCAGATACAGCAGGAGGAGTATCAATGCCAGGGTCACGGGAACCACGAGCTTTAATCGCTCTTCGGCCCGCACCAGATGCTCATATTGACCGGTCCAGACGAGCCGATAGCCAGGCGGTAGTGTGACTCGGTTTTGGACTGCTCGTTGCGCATCGTGGACATAGCCGCGCAGGTCGCGTCCACTGACTGCGACCGACACCAGACCGGCCAGCGCCCCCGCCTCATCCGCGATCGACGTCGGCCCCTGCGTGATCACCATTTCCGCGACCTGTCCGAGTGGGATCTGCGCACCGCTTGGCGTGGGGATCAGCACCCGCTTGAGCCGGTCAGGGTCATCGCGCAGCTCGCGCTTGTAGCGGACATTGACCGGATACCGCTCCCGCCCTTCGACCATAGTCGTCACGGTTTCTCCCCCAATGGCCGAGGTGATGACCGCTTGCACATCTCCCACCGTCAAGCCGTAACGGGCCGCTTCGCGTCGATTCACGATCAGATCCAGATAGTATCCTTCGTTGAGCCGTTCCGCGAATGCGCTCTTGGTGCCCGGTACGCTCGCCAAGACCTGCTCGATGTCTATTCCGATTTTCTCAATCATCTTCAGATCCGGCCCCAGGACTTTAATTCCGACGGGACTCCGGACACCGGTCGTGATCATTTCAGTGCGGGTCTGGATCGGCATCCACCAGATGTTCGGAAAACCAGGAATGCGCAACTTGGCATCCATCTCATCCAATAAACGATCCCAGGTCATGCCGGGTCGCCATTGCGCTTCCGGTTTGAGGGTGACCGTAATCTCAGCCATTCCGACAAAAGCCGGATCGGTGGCTGTTGGGGCCTTCCCCATCTTGCCGAACACCCGTTCCACTTCCGGGAAGGTCATGAGCAACTGATCCTGGACCTGCAACACTTTGGCCGATTCAGGAATCGAGAGGCCGGGGACGGTGGTCGGCATGTAGAGAATGGTGCCCTCATTCAGCGGCGGCATGAATTCTGCGCCGAGACGGGAAAAGATCGGCGCCGTGAATCCCACGACCACCACCGCCACTGCAAGCGTCAGCCATCGGACGCGCAGGGCGCCGGCGATGATCGGTCGATACAGCGTGATCAACAGCCAGTTCAACGGATTCTTGGCCTCCGCTCGGATGCGCCCCCGGATAAGAAGGACCATCAGTACAGGGGCCAAGGTCACCGAAAGCGCTGTGGCGAACAACATCGAGAAAGTTTTGGTGTAGGCCAACGGCGTAAACAGT
>JBDSKU010000229.1:0-10255 GCA_039916745.1 Nitrospiraceae bacterium | reverse complement strand
GTGCAAATGCGAAGAAGACTGTGAGTCGTAACCAGTATGGTGCCATCGTGATAAACGGACAGAACGCGATCATGGATAGGGGGCTCGCCCTGTGCCGTCGAGATCGGCTGGCCGGCGAGGTTCCGGGAGATTGTACACGATTTGCGCAGGACTTGAGGAGCCGGAATGCAGGCAATCTCGATCCGCGAGGCGTCAGTGCGTGCCGACGTCGTCGGCCACGTAGCGGGAGGCGTCGGCGAGGCGGATGATCGCCTTTGTGCGGATATCGGCGATCACGTCGTCAAAACGTTTTCGGCGTTTTTCGTTGAGCAGTTCTTGCCGGAGGCGCTCCCGAACGGCCAAGTCCGCCTGAATAATTTCCTTGTCGAGTGCCGTGATCATGACGAGGTAATAGCCCGCGTCCGTCTTGATGGGCGCACTGACCATTCCGGGTTTGAGGGTATGAATGACATCGTCGACTTCGGGAATAACCAAGTCCTTGCGATAGGGGCCGAGATCGCCCCCCTTGGCCTTCGTCTTGTTGTCGAGGGAATAGCGCTGCGCAAATTTGGCGAAATCGCTGCCCTGGTTGATCTGCTTTTCGAGATCTTTCGCAGCGGGGAAATTGGGCAGGAGCATCTGTGATACCTGGACCTTCAAAGGTGTCAGCAGTTCATGAGCATGCTTCTCATAAAAAGCGTCCAACTCTTCCTTTGAGAGTTCGATTTTGGCCTTGATACGATCTTTGAGGAGTTCGTCGAGAATCAGTTGCTCCCGATAGCGTTGCGCGCGATCGCGGATGGCATCGTTCTGGTCGAGTCCCTGTTTGCGCGCCTCCTGCATGAGCAGTTCGCGGGTGATGAGTTCGTCGAGGAAGCGGCGCTTCCCCCCGTCTTTCTCGTACCGCGCCCTGGTCGCCTCGGCCAGTTCTCCCCAGCGGGTCTCGAATTCGTTCTGGGTGATCTGGCGGCCATTGACGAGGGCCAATACGCTTTCCTCTGGTGGAGGCGTGCAGCTGGTGAGCAGGACGAGGCCGCTGCCGATGGCGCCGGCGAGCAGGCAGACGAGGCGGACAGCGACGACGTTGATGGAGCCATTCGATGATCGAATCATAGGTGCACAAGACCTTGTTAGCGAGATGGACGCGGGGACACTGCTGTGTTGGTATCACAGACTCCCAGGCTTTGCAAGGTTGCGGTGAGTTCTCGAAAGATGGAAGGCCAATCCTGGTGCGGCATTTGGAGCTCGAAGGAGAGGGGTGACAGGAAACAGACGCGTTTCTTGTAGCGGTCCATCATCCGGTGAATCGCCTGGCTCGAGACCTTGCTCTTGGCGTCGAGTGTCACCACGACGGAGTGGGACTTGAGTTCAATGGCGGCCAGTCGCAAGGCTTTGGCCTGGAGCCGCACCTGCATGACTTCGAACAGTCGCTCGACAGAGTCCGGGGCCAGCCCGTACCGGTCCTGGATTTCGCCATGCAGCAACGCGAGGTCTCCGACCTGTGTGCAGGACGAGAGCCGTTTGTAACAGGAGAGGCGCTGATGAGGATCGGCGACATAGGCATCCGGGATGAAGGCGGAGACGTTGAGCCGGAGCACGGGATCCGGCTCTTCTTCCACCACCTGACCCCTGAGGCGCTGGACGGCCTGTTCCACCATTTGCATGTAGAGGTCGAGTCCGATGGCGGCGATATGTCCCGACTGCTGCTTGCCGAGGAGATTGCCGGCGCCTCGAATTTCCATATCCGCTGCGGCGATACGGAAGCCGGCTCCCAGTTCGGTAAATTGCTGAATTGCGGTCAAGCGTTTCTGTGCGTCCTCGCTCAGTTGCCCCTCGTCGGGCACCAGGAAGTAAGCGTAGGCTTGCTCGCCGCTCCGGCCCACCCGTCCGCGCAGTTGGTAGAGCTGCGCCAGGCCGAACATGTCGGCACGATTGATGATGATCGTGTTGGCATGGGGCACATCGATGCCCGATTGGATAATGGCCGAGGCGATCAACACGTCGGCTTCCCGTCGGAAGAATTTCAGCATCACGGCTTCGAGCGGTTTCGCGTTCATCTGCCCATGGGCCATCACGATGCGCGCGTCCGGCACCAATTGGTGGAGCCAGGCTCCCGTCTTTTCCATCGTCTCGACCCGGTTATGGACGAAGTAGACCTGCCCGCCCCGTCCCAATTCTCGCAAGATCGCCTCTCGAACGAGTGTGTCGCTGAATCGGACCACCTGCGTGCGAATGGCGAGGCGGCCTGCCGGCGGGGTTTCGATGATGGAGAGATCGCGCACGCTTGCCATGGCCATTTGCAAGGTGCGGGGAATCGGGGTGGCCGTGAGCGTCAAGACGTCGACCTGGGTACGGAGTTGCTTTAATCGTTCCTTATGTTTAACGCCGAACCACTGTTCCTCGTCGATGATCACGAGACCCAGGTCGCGAAACACCACATCTTTCTGGACGAGCCGGTGGGTCCCGATGATCACGTCGACGTCCCCGGCCGCCAGGTCTTTGAGAATGGCCTTGGCCTCCTTTGGCGATTGGAAACGGGAGAGCAGGGCCACGCGAGCCGGGAACGGGGCGAACCGTTCCGAGAAGTTGTCGTAATGTTGGTGGGCCAGCAGGGTTGTGGGGACGAGCACTGCGACTTGGCGATTGGCCTCCACGGCTTTGAAGGCCGCCCGCATGGCCACTTCCGTCTTTCCGTATCCCACGTCGCCGCACACCAATCGGTCCATGGGTTTACTGGACTCCATGTCGCGGGTAATATCCTCGACTGCTTTGAGCTGATCCGCCGTTTCTTCATATTCGAACGCGGCCTCGAATTCGTGGTACATCGTGCTATCGAATCCATAGGCATGGCGCGTGACGAGTTCGCGGTTGGCATAGAGGTCGACCAACTCATGGGCCATCTCCTCAATGTCCTTTTTTACGCGCGCGGTCGTTTTGGCCCAATTGGTGCCGCCTAACCGTTCCAGACGAGGTCCATGGCCGTCCGCTCCGCTATACCGCTGCACATGGCCGAGCTTCTCCAGGGGGACGTACAGCTTGTCCCCACCGGCGAATTCCAGGATCAAATAGTCGCTGTCGAAGTCTTGTACCGAGAGGCGCTTGAGGCCTTGATACCTGGCGATACCATGTTGGACATGGACGACATAGTCGCCCACGTTGAGGTCTTCCAGCGAGGAGAGGAAGGTCGCGGCTTTACTCTTGGCCTGGGGTTTGTGGCGTGCGCCTTTGGCAAACAGTTCTTCTTCCGTGAGCACCGCCAGACGCAAGCCCGGAGCGAGGAACCCCGCAGACAGATCGCCGTGCAAGACGTAGAAGGGCGCTTTGGTTTTCCCGGTCACGGTCCAGGTTCCCGCAGTCCATTCCGTCGCCGGCACATCGTGTTCGCGCAAGAGTGCCAGCAAGCGATCGACCTGGCCGCGGCTTCTCGCAACGAGCACGACGCGGCATTCATCCCGCAGACGATCCATGATGGTCAGGGTCTGGCTGAAGGGCATTCCGCGAGCCCCGAGGCCTGCGCTGGCCGGGCTCTGAGCGGGAAAGGTCAGAACTGGACTCCAGGACGCATCGCTTGGCATGAGCGGTTCGAGTGCGAGGGCGGGCAAATATTTCGTGCAATCCATGAGCGCGGCCCAGGAGAGAAACAACCGTTCCGGTGATGGGTAGGGCACGACGGCCTCACGGTCGGTATGGCGGAGATAACCGTCGTCGATTTTACCCCAGAGGTCCTCGCAGCTCCCTTTCAACCCGGCCGGCTGATCCATGACTAAGATCGGCTGTTCGGTAAAATAGTCGAAGAGTGTGTCCATGCTGGGATACAGATCCGGTGCGCGCCATTCTGCATCTACCGGGATGGGGGCGAGGGCGTCCGGCGACGTCTCGGCGCGCAAGTATTCCCGTGCGGGCAGGACGACCGCTCGATCCAGCTTCTTGATGGATTTTTGCGTGGCGGGATCGAAGAGGCGGAGCGAGTCGATGGTTTCGCCAAGAAATTCTGCTCGTAGCGGGTCGGCATAGGCCGTCGAAAAAATATCGACAATGCCGCCTCGAATACTGAATTCTCCGGGAATTTCCACCACCGAGACTTGCCGATAGCCGAGGCGTAACAATCCTCCGGTGAGGGTTTCTCGTTCGATCGTGCCACCCAGTTTGAATTGCAGGGTGGTGTGGCTAAACGTCTCGACGGGTAACAGCCGTTGCATGAGCGCTGCGATTGAGGTGACCAGGCAGGTCTGTGGGGTGGTTCGGATGTGATGCAGGGCATTCATCCGGCGCGCAATCAGGCTGACATGGGGCGCGCTGCCCTCGTACGGCAAGGTTTCCCATCGCGGAAACAGGGCGAGAGAAGCCGCCGGAAGGCCGATGAGATCATGGAAAAAGTGCAAGTCATCGAAGAGGCGTTCCGCCGCCTCGTCCGATCCAGTGACGATCAGCCATGATCGATTCCCCAGTTTGCCCAATTGGGGATGGAGGAGCGTAGTGAGGGCAAGCCCGGCGGTGGAGCCGTATAAACCCGCGACCGAGGGGCGGCCTGTTCCGTCTCTTAGCGCCGCAGCGACAGGAACGAACCACTGGGATGCTGATGCTGTAGAGATGGTATCAGACATGGTGCAGCAGGCTAGGGAAGAACGAGCTCCTCATGACAACATTTCGATGGCCAACGGGTCAGGAATATAATAAAAAGAGAAAAGCTGAGCAGGATGCTCAAACAGTTCAGACTTCTCACCCTCCCAACCCCGGCGCGCCAAGACGCGCCTTTTCCCAAACAAGGCCGCAGCGAGTGAAGGTCGGAGACGTACCCTCTGGGGCGCACGGTGCGACGAATAAGGAGCACCAAGTCTGTGCGCGCCGCCGAGTGGTGAGGTGGCTGGGTCTCCGTTGAGGACCTGAACGTAGCGAGAACGCTGTGGGCGGACTGTTTCAGCATCCTGCTTACGGTGAGGGTGAACGAATACGTTGGATGAGCGACGTGGTGGAGACGCCGGGGACTAAGGGAATGGTCCGGACCATTCCGCCGCGTGCTTCGACGATCTCGCGGCCAACGATCCGTTCCACCGTCCAATCTCCACCTTTGACGAGCACATCCGGCTGCAAGGCGGCAATCAAACTGTGGGGGTCCGATTCGTTGAACAGGACCACATAATCGACACAACTGAGCGCTGCGACGACTTCCGCCCGTTGAGCCTCCGGGATGATCGGCCGATCCGGTGCTTTGCCCAAGCTCCTGACCGAGTCATCGCTGTTGATGGCGACGACCAATAGGTCTCCGAGATCTCTCGCCGCCTGGAGGTAACGCGTATGGCCCACATGCATGAGATCGAAACAGCCGTTCGTAAACACGATGCGTTTGCTCTGGACCTGCGCCGTACGCAGAAGTGGGACCAGCTGGTCTTTCGTCAGGACTTTCACAGACATGGCTGCATCATACCGACTGTGTGCTCGGATGGAAAGAGACTTGCGCCGGATGCTGAAACAGTCCGCCAGCTTCGTTCTAGGCTCATCGAAATTCTCAACGTACCCCCCCGAGGGTACGTCTCCGGCCTTGTTGGACGAACTGTTTGAGCATCCGGCAGGCGGGACGAGCAAGAAGGACCACTGGAGATCTGTTCACCTCGCGCATTTTACGCATTTCCCGCTCATCACGCACCATAGTATCTGCCCTTGTCTGCTAGTGGAGAATTGATTAGACTGCTGGCCTACTAGAAGATGTGAAAGGACGATAGCCATGGCCGACAGTCAGGATGAGCGAAACGGGAAAGCCTATAGTCTCTATACCTCCATCAGGCGATACTTTGAACCGCTCCGGCAACATTGGGATAAGCTGTCTGCTGAGGAGCAGGGGGTGGTCATTCAGGAAGTGGAAGCGTTCTTGAATTCGGTCCGCCCGTCCGACAGTCAGCGTCCAAGCTGAGCCTGCCTGGTTACTCTTCAGGAATCCCGCCCAGTCGGACCATACGACTGCCATATCGCTCGATCAGTCCATCCAGAGCTGCGACCGCCTGAGTTTGGCGCTGTGTAAAGAGCGAGTCTGTCGCGGGTAAGAGGCCGGACAGCGACAAACCCACCAACCGATAGCAGGTGTGCGGCCTGGCCAGGCTCTGGAGTGCCGACTGGACGGCCGGCCACATAGCAGGATCGTAGTTGAGCGGATGTCCAAATTGCTGCTGTCGCGTGGTGATCTGGAACGTGGCATCTTTGAGTTTGACGGTGAACGATCCCGCCGCCAGTCCTTGTACGCGCAGGTCGTGCGCCAATGTCCCGAGAAAACTTTTGATCGTGTGTTCCAGGAAGGCCAGATCGCTGGTGTCCTGTTCGAACGTCGTTTCATGCCCGAGGCTTTTGGAGGCTCGATCGGCCACGACCGGGTCGCGATCGATTCCTTGCGCCACCTCCTGCCACGCGAGCAGACGGGTGCCCCATTGTTGTCGAAGAAACGGCTCATGTCGCGGATCGAGCAGGTCACCGACGCAGTGGATGCCGAGCCCATGCAGCATGGCCGCAGCCTTCGGTCCGATGCCCGGCAGGTCGCGCACCGGCCGCGCCACCAGAAACGCCGCTTCCATCCCCGGCTCGATCACCGCCAGTCCGTCCGGTTTATGGGCATCCGCGGCCACCTTCGCCACGGTCTTGCCGGTGGCGAGAGCGATCGTACAACAAAGTCCCGTCGCGTCGAAGATCGCGTCCTTCACGCATTGGCCCAGGCGGGACGGATCGGGATAGAGCGACTGCATGTCCGTCGTCTCCGCGTAAAACTCATCGATGCTCATCCATTCAGTGACGGGGAGCAGGCGGTCGATGACGGCCTGCATCTGTTCATGCAGTCGATGATAGAGCGGCCTATCCGGGGGGACAAGAATAAGGTCGGGGCAGAGACGCCGAGCTTCGCCGGTCGGCATGGCCGAGCGAACACCGAACGAGCGAGCGGCGTAACTCGCGGCCGCGATAATGCCTCGCGGAGAGGATCCACCGACGGCGACTGGTTTCCCCGCAAGGCTCGGGTCTGCCAGGACGGCGGCTGAGGCGAACATGGCATCCACGTCTCCGAAGAGAATCTGACGAGACCAGCGCATGGATCATCCCCAAGACAGGAGGTTAAGAGGCTGCGGGAAAACTCTAGTGGCACAACAGAAGAACGTTCCCGCAGGATGCTCAAACAGTTCAGACTTCTCACCCGCCCAACCCCGGCGCCCCAAGACGCGCCGCTCCACAGGCAAGGCCGTAGGGAGTGAAGGGCCGAGGCGTACCCTCTGGGGCGCACGGTGTGACGAATAAGGAGCGCCAAGTTTGTGCGCGCCGCCGAGTGGTGAGGCGGCCGGGTCCCCGTTGAGGGTCTGAACGATGCTGGTGAATTGTTTCAGCATCCTGCTTAGAACCTAAACGATAGTTGAATCCGCTGCAAGAGAGTGAGCGCTGCTGTTGGCGGTGGTGTCTCGAGTTGGGTCTGGCTTACCGGCCTCAATTCTTGTAGCGCTCCGCGGCAGATGCCGCAATGGTGCCGCCGCGGTTGAATCGTCCGTCGTTGTCGTTGGTACAGTCTGCCGCATTGCCGGCAGCGCCAGGCGAATCGCGTCAGCGCGAGGACTTCCTTCTGCAACGAATGGTAGATGGTGATCGCCAGGGTTCCGTCTCGATTCATCTCGGTCATCTTGCGGAGAAAGTCCGCGCCATGATTGGGCCGCCGTTTCAGAATGTCGAACTGCCATTGATGAATCATTTCGTGCGCGAGCGTATTCACGATCTCCTGCTCCCCATACTCGCTTGTCTGGACGACCTGTTGGAGCAAGGGAAGGGAGAGGCGAATTTCGCGTGTGACGGGAGGGCGAAGACCCTCCTGATCCAGCCGTGGCTTCGGGCCTCGACGACTCACGAACATACCAACCGAGGAGGTCAATCGACGGCTCCAGACGAGATTGATCGGAGGCAGCAGACCGGTGAAGTAGCGAGCATTGAGTTCGGCCCACATTCGGGTCAGCTGTTGCGAGGTCACTGGAGGGGCTTGGCGTGGAGCCATAGGACGGGTGTTACCCCAATTCTTCGTGCACGGCCGCGGCGAGCAACGGCACCATGATTTCGTGGTGGCCGATGAGGGAGTAACCCTTCCCGCCCTTTTGGGTCGGTCGCCGCACCACGTTGGTAAGCGGGCGGTAGTGAGCGAGGAAGTCCATGTTCACGGTCGTAATGTTGGTCAGATCATGGCCCAGATTGCGTCCCAGCGACACCGCTTTAAGGAAGACTTCCGGCAAAATGACGGCAGAGCCGAGATTGAGGTAGACGCCTCCCTCCATGCCTGACACGACGGCGGCAAGCCGCCGAAAGTCTAGGAGTGACGTCGCGCCAATGGCGGCTCCGTCTGCGGAAGGATGCATATGGATGATGTCGGTCCCAATGGCGACATGCACAGTCACAGGAATGCCAAGCCGTGCTCCGGTCGCGAGGATGCTCGTCTCGCGGTTGGGAAACTGCCCCTGGCGCCGGTTGATGTAGTGGCCGACCGATTCGCCGAGTCCCTCGCGATCGTGGGCTCCGCGGACAATCGCCTCGTTCAGCATGCGGCCGGTTTCTTCCGCCATTCCGAAACGTCCCGCGTCGATCTCTGCGTCGACTTCCTCGGAGGTATGTCCCATGAGTGCTAATTCGAAATCATGAATTATTCCGGCGCCGTTCATGGCCACGGCCGATACGATTCCTTGCTGCATCAGGTCCACGAGAATCGGACTCAATCCGACCTTGACGACGTGGGCGCCGATACCCACGATGACCGGCCGGCCCCTGCGATGGGCCTTGGCAATGGCTTTGGCAACCGCGCGCAACGTTTTCACGCCGAGGATATCCGGCAGCGAACGATAGAACTGGCTGAAGCTGCCACCACGGCGCCAGGGGCGGGCAAAGTCGGAGACGCGAACCTTACTGTGCCGCTTCTTGAGCGGATAGGTCGTGAGATCCGTCACATTGATCGGCGCGATCAGTTTCGGGGTCGTAATGGGGGGCCGTTGCCGGTCAGGAGGCTTTGCCAAGGAGCTGTTCCTCAATGAGTTCACACAGGACGTGGCCGAGCGTGATGTGACTTTCTTGAATGCGGGCCGTCACGGTCGAAGGCACGACGAACGGGTATTCCACCAGCCCGGCCAGTTTCCCGCCGGTTCCACCGGTCCACCCGATGGTCGTGAGGCCACATGCCCGCGCAGCTTCCACACCCTTCAAGACGTTCGGTGAATTGCCGCTGGTGCTGATGGCAATGGCGATGTCGCCTTGTTGGCCATGGGCGCGCACTTGCCGGGCAAAGAGTTCCTCGAAGCCGTAGTCGTTGGCGATGCAGGTGATGGCGGCGATGTCGGTGGCCAGCGCGATGGCCGGGAGCGGAGCCCGCTCGCGTTTATAACGGCCGACGAATTCGGCTGCGAGATGGGCCGCATCCGTGGCGCTGCCCCCGTTGCCGAACAATAAGACTTTGCGTCCTTGGCGAAAGGCCGCGACCATTAACGTTGCGACCTGCGCGATGCGATCGGCATGGTCGCGCGCGAACTGTTGCTTGACGGATGCACTCTCGGCAAAGGCACTGAGTATAAGATCTTTCATGGGACGCGATTCTAGGCAACCCTCCGTCACCTGTCAAACGTGACGCATCGACCAGTCACGACTTGATGGTGGTGAGGGGACCGGTTTGCCGGATAGCGCTCATCGCCAAGGCGATCATGGCGCCGACATCGGAGACCGTCGCAGGCAGGATCAGCGTGTTGGTCGTCTTCGCCAACTCGTCGAACTTGGTGATGTACTGTTCTGCCACGCGCAGCTGGACAGCTTCCTGACCGCCCGGGATCTGGATCGTTTCTGCGACTTTGCGAAGTCCCTCAGCCGTGGCCTGCGCAATGGCGAGGATGGCCGATGCTGCCCCCTCTGCCTCGTTGATCTGCTGCTGCTTCTTCGCCTCCGAGGCCTTAATGACTTGCTGCTTCTCACCCTCGGCCTGATTGATGGCCGCGTCGCGTTCGCCCTCCGATGTCAGAATCACTGCGCGTTTTTCCCGTTCCGCCCGCATCTGCTTTTCCATCGCGTCCAGCACGCCCTTCGGGGGGGTGATGTTTTTGATTTCGTACCGGAGGACTTTGACGCCCCTAGCCTCCGAGGCCTTGTCGAGCTCATTCACGACCTGGATATTGATGTTGGTCCGCTCCTCGAACGTCCGATCCAGTTCAATCTTGCCGATCTCACTTCGCAGCGTGGTCTGCCCGAGCTGGATCAGCGCGAAATGAAAGTCACTGATGCCATAGGACGCGCGCTG
>JBDSKU010000228.1:0-5065 GCA_039916745.1 Nitrospiraceae bacterium | reverse complement strand
CCTTTCAGTGGTAGTCGATTAAATCAATGTCGCTGGCGGTGTTTGTTGGTTCGTGATAGCGGAACACAATGCGCCAGTTTCCAGTCACGGTTAAACTCCAATAGCCCTTCATGTCACCTTTCAGCGGATGAAGCTTCCAGCCAGGAAAGCGTCCCACCTGTTCAAGGGTGAGGGCGGTTTCAAGGGCTACCAGAAGCTTTCCCACCTTATCTAGATGGGAAGCTGAGACGCCTTTTGGGTTGTCCTCTGTGTAGAGCTGCAGGAGCCCTTTATGGCGAAATTTGATAAGACGCATATAGTTCCCTTCATCATTCTAGTATGTACGGTATAGCCGTACATGTCAAGGGATTGTTTGTACAGTAGGGAATGGTTGGCACTCACTTCCTTCACATGGACGGATTTAACTCCTGCCCCAGAAATTGCGGAGGACTTGCTGTGTTTCTGCTCCAGTGACACGTCGGGTCTTCGAAGCCTGAGATCCATCCGAACGTCCCTGCCCCTCCGATCCAGTGCTTGACCGTGCAGTAGTCTCCAACCCGACGGAGCGTGTCATTGAACATGAAGAAGAAAAGTTTCGATTCCGCTTCTCTGGCGTTGCGCGTGATAACAATCTGAAAGCGTTCTGTTGGCACGGTAATCCCTAACGAGCAGAAGTACCGATGCTCCTCAAACTCCCGTGGCTGACTGTCGATGTCCTTGCTGATGTACTTGGAGAGATACCGGGCTAGTTTGATCGGAGAGGTTCCAGGCCGTGGCCCTTTCACGTTCACCTGGCCCTGTGCCTTTCCAACGATCTTGTACCAACAGCGCCGTAAGAGACGGATATCCTGAAATCCACGAACAGCCAAATGTGGATGGATCGCCCCGCGCTTCTGGCATTCCAATACCGCCACGTAGGGCATGGAGTAGCCACCGCGTGAGAGCATACGCCGTAAGCGTTCCAGGTCGTTCAAGACTCTCTCACGGTCTTCGATATTGTCGCGATAGGTCAGGGTGACCAAATGATCGGCGCTAATTGCCAAACATTTCCTTCTGATCTCGCCGGTCGCCCGCGCCCGTGCCCGCTTTTCATTCTGTTCTTTATTGGCTGACTTTCCTTTGAAGCCTCGCTTGCCCGGATGTGGATTCACCTTTCCCCATGAACTCTCAATCCATTGCTTCCCAAAGTCATGAATCTTGACGGACCACATCGACCCGCCAGATGACTGTGTGTCTGAGTGGGATTCCGTGTGATCGACGAGAAATGTCTTTCTGACAAGTTTAGGGACCGCCGGCGGACCGGCGACCGTGCGCCGCTGGCAATTGCCAGCAGGCGCATCGCTCTCGGCTCCCCTCTCTACGGTCCGTTGCTCTTCGTGATGTAGATCCTTAGGTGCTTTCACGATTTCATCGCCTCCAAAAGTGTAACCATAAATGTAACCGTAAACGCCTTTTCTGCCCTCTCACCAGGCAAGAGGGCGCAACTTGCCAAGCCATCTAACCTGGCCATTCTACTTGTGATTCTGTTGGTTCTAGTGAGGCTGAAGAAGGATGAGAAAAGGGTTCAGAAGCTTTTTGTAAACCGCAGGTTGGGGGTTCAATTCCTCTCGCCAGCTCCACAACGCACTTCGTGTGGGCCGACGCCTCACTATCACTTATCGAATTGATGGCGTCGGAGGCTGATGTTCTTCGTTTTGCAAGAACCAACCAAAAGACTCTCCTTCCGCCATCCACCCCTTCCCGAAGACTTTCCGGATAGTGATGGGCGTAGCGCTACGTCAGAATTGGCGATTTATGCCTCAGAAGCCGCTGCACCTTATACAGGTCTATCCCGCCTGAACCATCCTCGTCGCGAACGAACCTTGCCGGACATGATTTTGTGTTTTTCTGCACGATCACTTCGCTAAATCCTCGACACGATTCTTGAGCATCAGAAAAGCCTGATCGAACGCCGCGTCTATTTCAGCCTCTGATCCCATGACTTTAGCGGGATCAGGTGTACTCCAATGCAGCTTCTTGGGCTTGCCAGGGAAGAGTGGACAGCTTTCGCCGGCAGCCTGGTCACAGACCGTTATCACTAAATCGAACGACTGCTGGGCAAACTCACTCCATGACTTGCTACGCGGTTGCCCAGGATTAATGCCATGCCGTTTTAATGTTTCGATCGATTTAGGGTGGATATATCCCACTGGATGACTTCCTGCACTCCATGCCTGATACCGGTCACGGCCGAGATGATTGATGAGCGCTTCAGCCATGACAGATCGGCACGAGTTACCCGTGCATAGGACCAACACCTTTATCGTATCCACGTTCATCAACCGCAGCAGCCGGAGGTTTTTTCGGACGGTTCACAGCAGTCAGGCGTTCCCATCGTGTCCGGGGTACAGCAGGCACTCTCAGTCTGATCGAGCTGGCCGGAAAACACCTCCGCATCCTCCATTGTCCGATATGTTTCCCATGGAATGCCCGCGGGATCTTGTATCCAGGTTTTTTCAGACCGGGCATAACAGCAAACGGTTTCGCCTTCCTCTCTCACAGCCACGTCCGCAACCTTGAGTCGATCGCGTAATTCTGTCAATTCGTTCTCTTCCTCCACCTGGATGCCGAGGTGATCCAGACCATTTTTCTTTGCACGCGTGGATATCGCAAAGTTCACGCGAGGATCCTCTAGCAACCATTTGGCGTAATCTGTTTTAGATTTCACCGGCTCCGCACCGAACAAGGCGCTATAAAAGCGGATGGATTCATCGAGTTTCTCAACCCCAATATGGACATGAAACCGTTTCATAATATTCTTCCTTCCAGTTGTTCAACAGAACGAACACGTGAGATGCAACGCTCCTCGGAGAAGCATTGATGCAGCGATAAAAATCAGCATATACGTTACCCACTCTCAGAGTACCTGGCTGAAAGTTATCGGCACCCTCAAGCCTCGCCATGTCGCATTCAATCGGGTCTCCCAAAGAAACCCCAATAGTTGAATGACTAACGCAAGGAACCCAATGACCCCTAATGTCTCAAAATAATCCCATTCCATCGTTGACACACCACCGAGCACTCGCCCTTGCCGCCTTATGCAGGCGTTTCTGCGGGAAACCAATGGCGCGTTCGATTACAGAACCGACAGACTGAGAGCATCACCGGCACTTCCACGAGCACACCCACCACGGTTACCAGCGCGGCACCCGATTCAGGGCCAAATAGGGCAATTGCGGTAGCGACGGCCAATTCAAAAAAATTGCTGGCTCCAATCAAGGCGCCCGGTGCCGCGACTGAATACGGCACGTTGAGCCATTTCATCAGCCCATAGGCGAGCGACGCGTTCAGATAGACTTGCAGCAGAATCGGAATGGCGATCAACACCACATGCCACAGTTTCCCTGTGATGTTTTCCGCTTGGAACGCGAAGATCAACACCAGCGTCAGAAGCAGGGCGACAATGGTGACAGGCCCGAACCGAGCTAACACGTTGACTTCGAACCATTCTTTCCCGTGCTGACGGATGAACCAGATCCGTGCCGCTGTCCCGATAGTCAAGGGGATCACGATGAACGCGATGACCGAATACAGCAGCACCTCGAATGGGATGGTGAGCGAGGAGGCCCCGCTGACCAGAAACCCCACGATGGGAGCGAACAGGACGAGCATGATGAGATCGTTGACTGATACCTGAACCAAGGTATAGGCGGGGTCGCCATCTGTCAGATAACTCCAGACGAACACCATGGCGGTACAGGGGGCCGCAGCCAAGATAATCGAGCCGGCAATGTATTGGTCGGCCTCAGTCGGAGTCACCCAGGCAGCAAAGAGGTACCGAAAGAACAGCCACGCGAAGAAGGCCATCGAGAACGGCTTCACTAGCCAGTTGACCACCAGTGTCACGGCGAGGCCCTTCGGTCGTCTACCGATATTGCGAATCGAGGCAAAGTCCACTTTCATCATCATCGGAATGATCATGAACCAGATCAACACGGCAATGGGAAGATTGATGTGGCTACTTTGGCCGAATTCCAGCCCGCGGAAGGTCTGAACGAGCTCAGGCAGCGTCTTTCCGATGAGCATCCCCGCCACCATGCAGCCACCCACCCAGATGCTCAAATATCGCTCAAAGAGATTGAGTTGCTTGCTCTCGCCTCCGAGGGGAATGCGCGCTTGAATCGTCTCCATATCCATCCACCTTTCACATCAACTATTATCGATGCATGAGACCAAACAAACTAACAACACTTGGAGGAGGAAGCCTCTCGGTGACGCGAAGAGTTTAACCCCTGAACGACCTCTTCCAATCCCTCCAGAGCCTCTGCATTGAGTGAATAGTAAATCCATCGGCCCTCGGGGCGATCCTTGATAAGTCCCGCATCTTTGAGCACTTTTAAATGAAAGGACAAACGGGACTGCGCGCTCTTGAGCGCATCGGTGAGGTCACACACACATTGTTCACCGTCTTTCAGGCGCCCCATTATTGCGAGTCTCGTTTCGTCAGACAGCGCATGAAAGAGGATCGTGCTTTGATCATGCCGTTTCGTTGTAATCATGACTGCTCATATATATCAATGAAAGTTGATATGTCAACGGAAATAATCTCGCGTCTGCCTTCTTGTTAAAACTTTGTCTGATGAGCTGCGCCAAATACCTATGCTAAATTGTGCTAAAAGTGGTTCGAATCCATGAGAACCTTTGAAATCAGTCGAACCCCTGGAATGTTTCTAAACTTCGGTATTTAAATTAAAAACGGGATAACCATTTGAAACACCGAGCCTTTCCAAACAGGAGCCGGCGACGGTTGGAGGTTCAATTCCTCTCGCCAGCTCCACAGATTCCGCTGACGACTCAATCACTTAGAGGGGGCTCCGGAAATTCGGACAGTGTGCTAAGTGGTAGCCTGGCTTCACCCACCCCACCGAATGGTGGCAGACGAGAGGAGCGAGGCGATGAAGAGAACCCGACGGAATCACGGAGCGACGGTTAAGGCGCACGTCGCGCTGGCGGCGGTCAAAGGCGACAAGACGCTGGCCGAATTGGCGGAGCACTTTCAGGTCCACCCCACGCAGATCACCGAATGGAAGCAGCAATTGCTGGCGCG
>JBDSKU010000227.1:0-4633 GCA_039916745.1 Nitrospiraceae bacterium | reverse complement strand
AGGAGCTGGAACCGCGGGCAAGGAAGACTATCAACGGTCACCGTCTCCAGGAACATGGTTGCCGGTCTAATCCAAAGGCCGCCTTCGCCGTAGAGCGCACGATAGACGACAAACTCCTCTTCCGTTTCGGAATGTCGTGCGACCCCCAGCACTTCATATTCGTGGCCCTTATAGTGTCGATAGCGACCAGGCTGTACCATCGTGTATCCTTCCTTCCTGACGTCCTACTATAGCGGGAACATACAATGAATTCACAGAGTCCGGTTTCCATGCGCAAGGCCCATGATGTCATCGTCATTGGCGGCGGATCGGCTGGTTATGCCGCGGCCCGAACGGCGCGCGATGCCGGCGCCGACGTAGCGATTGTCGATCAGGGTCCGCTTGGCGGACTCTGTATTCTGCGTGGCTGCATGCCGACCAAGGCTATTCTTCGGTCTGCCGACGTGGCAGCCCTGTTGAGGAGGGCGAAAGAGTTCGGCCTTTTCCCGGTTTCGGTTCGGGCCGATCTCTCGGCGATCGTGGATCGAAAGGATCGTCTGGTCCGGGAGTTTGCCGATTATCGTATTGAGCAGCTTCACGATCCGCGGTTCACGCTCTATCAATCGCGGGCGGTCTTTCAGTCGCCCCACGAGATTTCCATCGGCAGCAGGATCTTGTCGGCCGATTCGTTCATTGTCGCCACCGGCTCTCTGCCCGGTGAGGTGCCGATTCCTGGCTTAGCCCACGTGGGATATTTCACGAGCGATACGATCCTGGATCTTCGGACCCAACCGGAGTCGTTGATCGTCCTGGGCGGTGGGTTCGTTGCCCTCGAACTCGGTCAGTTCTTTGCTCGACTAGGGACGAAGGTCACGATCCTTCAGCGGGGACGCACGCTGCTTTCAGGGATGGACGAGGATGTGGGTCGCGCGCTGGAAGCCGCATTGATCGATGAAGGCATCGACGTCGTTACAGGCGCGCAGTTGCTGCGTGTGACCGACGACGCAGCAGGGAAAAGGGTGTGGGTGATGAAAGACGAACATGAACGATCCTACGTCGGCGAGGACATTCTCCAGGCACTAGGCCGAAGGCCCAACATCGAAGGGCTTCACCTTGAGGCCGCAGATGTGAAGATGGATGGATGGCGGGTCGTTGTCGACGCCGCCATGCGGACGTCGCAACGGCATATCTATGCCGTGGGCGATGTGAACGATCTGGCCCCGGTCGTGCATCTCGCCATTCAGCAAGGAGAGATTGCGGCGTACAACGCGACACATGCGGATCAACCGGCGAAGACGATCGATCATCGTCTGGATACGGAAGTGGTCTTTACCGATCCGCAGATCGCGGTGTTGGGACTGAATGAAGCGCGCGCGGCGGACGAAGGAATCCCCTATCTCACAGCCTCCTATCCTTTTGCCGATCATGGGAAGGCGCTCTGTCTTGGCGCCAGACATGGCTTCGTGAAACTTCTTTGTGCGCCACAGACGGGCGAGATTCTGGGCGCGCAGATCGTCGGTCCGGAGGCGGGTGAACTGATCCACGAACTGATCGCAGTGATGTATTACCGTGGGACTGCGGCCGATCTCCTGCATATGCCGCACTACCATCCTACGTTGGCGGAAATCGTGACCTATCCGGCGGAAGCCCTCGTCGAGCGGTTGGGCGCACGATGAAGACATTATGCCGGTTCGCGCTCAGCCTCTTCCTCGTATCCTGGTTGGGGTGCCAGCAACAGACTTGGGAGTCGGCGATGGCGGCAGGTCAGCAGGCCATACAGCAGGGCAATTATGCCGATGCGGAACGGCTGCTTCTCCTGGCGGTGCGTAAAGCAGAAGAGTTTGGTTTGGAAGATCGACGCGTGGCGGTGAGCCTTTCGCAATTAGCGCAGGTCTATGCCGGTCAAGGGAAGTATGTGGAGGCGGAGCCGGTCTATCTGCAGGCGTTGAAGATTTATCAAGCCGTGCATGGCGAATTTCACGCCGATGTCGCCGCGACGCTTAACAACCTGGGAGTCCTCCATCGCATGTATGGCCAATATGCCCAGGCGGAGCCTCTGCTGACGCGGGCGTTGGCGATCAAAGAACATCTCTTTGGTCTCAACCATCCCGACGTGGCCTTGAGTGTGGTGAACCTCGCTCAGTTACATGTGGTCCAGGGGCAGCCTGAGCAAGCGGAACCGCTCTATCGTCGAGCCCTGACGATTCGAGAGCGGGTGCTCGGGCCGTCCCATCCGGAAGTCGCCAAAACGCTGGAGGACCTGGCGAATGCGCTGCGAAAATTAGGACGTGCCGACGAGGCGGCCTTGCTGGACGTACGTGCCAGAACCATTCGCGCAACACGGAGTTGAACCGGTTGCGCCATCCAGTGTAGCGTACCCCATGGATAGGCAGAGCGAGCCGGCTCCTATTAACTGGCGCATGAACGGAATGATCGCGCGATTCGTGGGGATCGTGGCGATTGCACTTGGATTCGTCATCGGGATCTATGGGCTGGAAGAGACGGGCGCCCATTGGTTGCAGACCGCATTGGGCTTGCTCGCCACCGGCATGCTGGCTCAGGGGTATGCGCTCTATTGTTCGGTGAAGCGGATGCAAGAACTCAAGGATCAGCCTAAATCATGACGCGAGTGCGGCGGCATCTGTTCACGGTCGGGATGTTTTTTCTTGCAGGGGCGATGTTGGCCTGTGGCGGTCCTTGGCGTGACGGCTATTTCAAGAAGGGCGTGGCTCGACTCACCCAAGACGAAGTCGTCGAGAAATTCGGGCCACCCCATACGGCGAAGAATCCGTCGCTCGGAGGGGATTCGATTTGGACCTATCGCGTGCCGATCAGCGACAAGGAGTTGGCCTCGGTGAGCTTTTCCGGCCTGGGCGATGCGGTGCAGCAAGCGAGCTCATTAATCGGGAAGGCTGGCCCAGATGGCCCCAAGGCCAGGTTGTATTGCTACCGCTACACGCTGACCTTTAACGAACAGAAGATTTTGAAACAATGGAAACGCGAAGAATGCATGCCGGGAACCAAAGACCTCCTCAACGCCGATTAATGTGTCGATGCGGGAATCCATGCTGACATGGTTGCCGCAGATCGATAGTTCGGTCGTGCTCGACGGGCTCAAATCCATTCTGTGGCTGCTCTCCCTCCTCATCATCCGGACCTTGATCGTCCGCGCGATTTCGAGGAACTCGACTCTCTCGATGGAAGCGAAGCGCCGAGGCGTCGTCTCGGTCCGCAATACCGTGGTCTTCGCGTTGTTGGTGGGGCTGGTCGTCATCTGGGCGCACGAACTCGAAGCCTTTGCCGTGTCCCTTGTGGCGCTTGCAGCCGCGCTGGTTTTGGCGACGAAGGAACTTATCCTCTGTTTGAGCGGGGCGGCGTTACGCGTGGGCGGGAAGGTCTATGCGGTGGGCGATCGCATTCAGATCGCCGGCCATCGGGGCGTCGTTTTGGATCACGACGTCTTTGCAACCAAGCTTCTCGAAATCGGGCCGGGCCAGGCATCGCATCTCTATACAGGTCGCGTGATGGTGTTTCCGAACAGCTTGCTGTTTACGAATGCCCTGGTCAAAGAAAATCCCGGCCAGGAGTATGGGCTCTATATTCTCACGGTGCCGCTCAAAGACAAGGACGAATGGCGGGATGCCGAACGGCATCTGCTCGACGCGGCAAAGGCAGAATGCGCTCCGTTCATGGAAGAAGCCGGCCGGCATATGAAGTTGCTTGAACAGACTACGCTCCTCGAAGCCCCCTCGCCGGAGCCGCGTATCACCATTCAACTCATCGACGAGGGGCGTATCCAGCTGGTGCTCCGATTCCCTGCGCCGGACCGTGGGCGATCGAGGATTGAACAGGCGATTTTGCGCCGATATCTCACCGCATCCAATTAGCAGGCTGCTGAAACGGCCCGCCAGCTTCGTGCTCGCCTCGAACGCATCCTCAACGTGGCCAAGAGGCTACGCCTCCGGTTCGTTCAGCGGCTGCGGCCTTGCTGACTGGCCGTTTGAGCAGCCTGCGGGAGCACTCTCTTCTTTCCCAAGACATGCCGTTCCGCAGCGGAGCCGTATCCTTTCGGCGGACCCTCGTTTCACGCATCACACGTTACGCTTCAGATCGGTCAGAGCACGCCAGCCAGCCGGTTGAGGCTGAGGATCGCTTGACCTAAGAACAGTTGGAACGATTGCAGATCTTGCGGTGAGACGTGGTTGGGATCGGGTCCGCGGTCGCCATAGAGGAGTCCGATCGGCCGAATGCCGATACGGATGGGGGCAAGAACGGCTGATGAGGAGCGCCAGGTCTTGCTGAACACCGAGCTCAGAGATCGAGCCTCGTCACCGGAAGCCTTCGAGAATAAGTAGGGGTCTTGTCCCTTCAGCACATGCAAGAATAGCGGGTGTTCAGCACTGAGTGATCCCGTGAAGCTGGCCAGATAGCGATCCGGTGAGTCGACTCCCACGATTACCCGGCCAAGCAATTGATCCGTATCGCCCGGATTCAACAGTGCCAGAGCCACCCGCGTGAAGCCGCCACCGTCGTGCAGGGTATGCACCAGGACCGATAAAAGATTGTTGAGATCTTGGCTGCCTGCAAGGAGGCTTGGAACTGTTGCAGCGTGTCCAAGGGACGGGTTTGGATCCGGTGGGCTGATGAGTAATAC
>JBDSKU010000226.1:0-14803 GCA_039916745.1 Nitrospiraceae bacterium | reverse complement strand
GGAAACTTCTTGGCGATGATCTGCGCGGAGCCGACGCTCAAGCCGGTCATGGCCTTGAGGAAGCCCTCCAACCGTTGGGGATCGGCATACAAGGTGCCGAAAAAATCCTCGCCGGTCTTCACCTCGTTCTGCGGCTTGCCGGTGCGGAGGCCCTCAGTCAGCGAATCCCAGAATGGATAGAGTCTCGCGTTACACATCTCGAGTATGCCGCCGGCGTACGAAAGCTTCGATCGATCCAGAAACTTGGCCGTCTCCGGCGTATTGGAGTACCTCGCTCCGGTCCGCTTCAACATGCCAAGAGCCACCAGCGCATCGAAAAAATCCTTCGCGCTGCGAGAATGGAGATGGAGCCGCTTCGTCAGCGCCTCCTCATTCAGAGGGCCCTTGGCGAGTTCCGTAAAGAGCCCGAGCTCAATCGCACTGAGGAGGGTCTTCGACCCCCAAAACCCCATACCGAGTTGCATGATCTTCGCCGGACTCAGTCGATCTGTCGCCATTGCATCACTCCTTTCCTGTTCACTCGTTCCACCCCCGATATTATTTAAGCTGAACGCGGCATAGCTCGTATCGAGAATTGCAGCGTCGAGCTGCAACCAACCGGCGATGCCCATGAACGGGGCAACCGACTTGCCCGGCTCACAGCCCTCGTGGCTGCCCTGCAAAAAGTCGTCTCCGTGGCTCTCAGTCTCGCGAAAGACCTGCCGATACGTTCGATAGCCCCTTGCCTGTCAAGCATGACGCCTTCTTTTCGCGTGTCACGTAAGACCGTTTCCATAAAGCCTATCTGAATAGAGCAGAAGGAGACAATATCATGCAATAACGGGCGATCTGCGGAGTGACGACACTCACATAGCCCAAGTACAAACGTGTAGCCCTTCTCGTCACAGTAGGACACCTGAGCGAGACCCTGCCAAACCTGCAGCGGGGAGGGGTGCAGTTCAATCACCTGTAGAGTTTTAAGGATCTAGGGCGAACTGACCGGACAACGAACATGTCCGGCCACAGATGAGTGCCAGGGAGAATACGTGGGGTGGCTCAAGGGCCTCAGACGTGCGTGCTACCGAAGTTCACACGACAGCCGACAAGGTATAGTGCTCCCTGCGATTCTTGTCTCAGGGGTTTCGTCCAACAGACTTCTGCCAGGCAGACGGCGTTCTTGATCGCTGAATCGCCGGTTTGAATTTCCAAGAGCTGCCCCTTGTTCGGAGCGACGCCGAGCAGGAGCCGCACCCCGGTCGGACTATCGTTCACCGCCGTGCCATGCCCCTCTTCGAGCATCACGCCATCGCGATCCGCCGAGCGCATCAAGCCATAGGTGCAAGGTGTGATTCTCGGATTACGTGTTTCCCGCCGACGTTCAACCCGAAGGGGCTGTGTCCCATGCCAAGCCGTTGTCTGCGCGGAGGGCTCCGCAACCTGCAGACCGATCTTCTGCAGCAACGATTTCCCGTACGTCCGTATAAATTCCAAGATCTGCTTCATGCGCGAACTCCACCTATGCAACAAATGACATCGCCCCTGCCCGGCATTCTCCCAACCGGATTGTCGGCATTCCTGCGACTGTGACGTTGTAGTACACCGCACGCGCGATTGTATAGAAAACAAAAGGGTTCCGCAAATATACGTAGCCCACGCGCCATTTCCCCTACAGCTCTCGCATCTGATCGCAGATCCTGTCGCGACAAGGCGGATTGATGCCGAAACACCAGTTATTGATCGATCGTTCCAGTACGTGATATTGTCATTCCTAGCCAGGACAGGATGAACGCCCGCATGTCTCGCCCAAAAGAATTCAATCCGGATGAGGCACTTGAGAAGGCCATGCAGGTCTTCTGGCACAAGGGCTATGAAGCGACCTCAATGGAAGATCTGCTCACCGCGATGGACATCAATCGGGGCAGCCTCTACGCCACCTTCGGCGACAAACGCGCCCTGTTCTTGAAAGCTATGGACCTCTATTGCTCCAGTAACGGCATCGGCAGCAGGCTCTCCATCCTGAATCAACCGGGCCCGGCACTTCCGCTGATTCGCCAGTTCATCGACGCCATGCTGGAATTCGGCCTCTCCGATCCATTACGGCGGGGCTGCATGATAACCAACACGCTGGTAGAACTGGCTCCGCATGAGAAAGATATCGCCCTGAAAGTATCGGGACGGCTACAGATGGCGGAAGAGGGCTTCTTCCAGCTGCTTTCGCGCGCGAAACACGAGGGAGAACTTGCGGAACACAAAGACCCTCGCGCACTGGCACGTGTCCTCGTCACGATGATGCAAGGCACCATTGTCATGATCAAAGCCGACACGCCGGCCGCCGTGGTGAGACAGACCGCGAAGACTGCGCTGTCGATCCTCGACTGACCTTTTTTGGAGAGACACCCCAACCGATGAGCGATGAAGCCTCCGGTCGGACGCGGACAATGGTGGAGACGATCTACCGCGCTGAGTCGCGACAGGTGCTCGCGACACTGATCCGTCTGCTTGGCGACTTCGACGCCGCCGAAGAGGCCCTGCACGAAGCCTTTGCCGTGGCGGTCGAGCAATGGGCGCGAGACGGTGTGCCGGCCAATCCACGCGCCTGGCTCGTCTCGACCGGCCGCTTCAAAGCCATCGACGGAATGCGCCGTCGCGCCCGGCATGATGCGTCTGTGGCAGAGCTGGCGAAGGAAACGGAACCCACAACCACAATTGAGACCGAACAGCAGGAGGACGAACACCTCGAAGATGACCGGCTCCGATTGATCTTCACTTGTTGTCATCCCACCCTCGCGCCTGAAGCCCAGGCCGCCATGACCCTGCGCGAAGTCTGCGGTCTCACGACTGAAGAGATCGCGCGGGCATTCCTGACAAAACCGGCCACCATCGCGCAGCGGATCGTGCGGGCCAAGGCCAAGATCCGCGACGCGCGCATTCCCTATGAAGTACCATCCGAGAAAGAACTGCCGGATCGATGGGACGCCGTGCTCCGCGTGGTCTACCTCGTCTTCAACGAAGGATACTCGGCCTCATTCGGTGAAGCCGTGACGCGGCACGATCTCTGTGGAGAAGCAATTCGCTTAGGACGAGTGCTGAACACATTGCTCCCGCAGTCGGAATCGACAGGATTGCTAGGACTGATGCTCTTGCAGGACTCCCGGCAGGCGGCGCGCGCAACCTCAACCGGCGAACTCATTTTATTAGAGGATCAAGATCGCTCGCTGTGGAATCGAGACCAGATCATGGAAGGAGTCGCGCTCGTCAGACAGGCCATGTCCCAGGGCCAGGTCGGCCCCTATACCATCCAGGCGGCGATTGCTGCGGTGCATACGCAGGCGCCCAACGCACTGGCTACGGATTGGGCCCAGATCGTCGCGCTCTATGACTTGCTGCTGCAGGCCTGTCCTTCGCCGGTGATCGAGCTGAATCGTGCCGTTGCCGTCGCCATGCGGGACGGTCCGTCAGCCGGCTTGGAGTTGGTCGATGCCATCTTGAGGAAAGGAGATCTGGACGCCTATCACTTGGCACATGCCGCTCGGGCGGATCTCTGTCG
Organism: Nitrospiraceae bacterium; assembly: GCA_039916745.1. Classification (GTDB taxonomy): domain Bacteria; phylum Nitrospirota; class Nitrospiria; order Nitrospirales; family Nitrospiraceae; genus Palsa-1315. The sequence goes on along the minus strand of JBDSKU010000226.1, from coordinate 11,277 downwards.
GCGACTGGGACGGACGAAAGATGCCCGCACCTCTTACCAGCGAGCCCTGAACCTGACGCAGCAGAAACCGGAGCGGCGGTTTTTGGAGAAACGGCTGAACGAGCTACCAGGCTCGACCGGCTCGTGATTCGCCGCCCCCATTCATAAGTCATTGATCGAGCAGAAATAACTCGCACCACCTCGAAGGTCGACGGCTGATGTCGATATTCAGAGTTCCCAACGACTATCTCATGACAGCAGAACTTACGATGTTGGAGGATCCCATGGCGAAACGTATTCAGAATCGGCAGGCAACACCATCCCGGCCAGTGGCCAGCATCTGCTGGTTCGATGTCCCCGCCGATGATCTCGGACGGGCGAAGACGTTTTATGGCTCGTTGTTCGGGTGGAAGTTCGCAGAGTTGTCGGCAGCCGTTGCCGACTATTGGCACATCGACACTGGCGGGAAAAGTGCCTCGCCGGACGGTGGGCTCTTGCCCCGGATGCATCCGGGGCACTCCATCACGGTCTATGTGACGGTCCCATCAATTGGTAAGGCCCTAGCCAAGGTCAAAAAACTCGGCGGGTCTGTCTGCACACCGAAAACTGCCGTGCCGCACATGGGTTACTTTGCGATCTGTGAGGACACGGAACATAACGTCTTCGCACTCTGGGAGCCGAACGAAAAAGCCGCCTGACGGCTGAAAGAGAGATTTCACACATCACTCATCAGGAGCCTGTCATGAAATACCTATGCTTAATCTACCTCGAAGAAACCACACTCCACGCCATGCCGCAAAGTGAGCGGGTCGCGCTCTCGAACGAGTCCATGGCCTACTGTGACGAGCTGCAAAAAAACGGCCAGTTCATTGCGGCCTCGCCACTCCACCCGGTGGAGACCGCGACGACGGTGCGGGTGCGCGGAGGAACAGTCTCAACGACCGATGGGCCCTTTGCCGAGACGAAGGAACAGTTGGGCGGGTATCTCCTGATTGATGTCAGAGACCTGAACGACGCCGTACGGATCGCCTCGAAGTTTCCCGCAGCTCAGTATGGGAGCATTGAGGTCCGGCCGCTCAAAGAGGGCGGTTGTGCTTAACCGGCGTTCGGCCGCGTTCGTAGAGGGAGTGGCGCCATGAAATTCATGTTGATCGTGCATCATGACGAAGAGGTTTTTAATACGATCGAGCAGGGGAAGCGACAGCAGCTGCTCGTCGAATCCATTGCGCTCACACACCAGCTCCACGCCGCAGGACAATATGTCCATGCCTCGCCGCTGCATCCGGCCGGCACAGCCGTCATTGTGAAAGTACGCGAAGGAAAACCGTTCGTAACCGACGGCCCCTTCATTGAAACACGCGAACAGATCGCCGGCTACTTCCTGATCGACGCAGGGAATCTAAGCGAGGCCGTCAGCATCGCCGCAAAAGTCCCGGGAGCAAGGATCGGAACGGTCGAAGTCCGGCCATTGATCGAAATCACCGGTTTGCCGGAATAAACAAGATAGAGCCGTCGATTTCGTAGAGGAGGAACTGCCCGTGCAAAAGATCACCCCCTGCTTATGGTTCGATGACAACGCAGAAGAGGCGGCAACGTTTTACGTGTCGACCTTCAAGAATGCCAAGCTCGGACCTATCACCCGCTATGGCACATCAGGGGCGGAGGTCTCAGGGAAACCAGCGGGGTCGGTCATGACCGCGACGTTTGAGATCGCCGGACAAGAATTCGTCGCGTTAAACGGCGGCCCGCTGTTCAAATTTACGGAGGCCTTCTCGTTCGTCGTGAACTGCGAGACGCAGGAAGAAATCGACGAGATGTGGGAGAAGCTTTCCGAAGGTGGAGAGAAGGGGCCATGCGGCTGGTTGAAAGACAAATATGGCCTGTCGTGGCAAATCGTGGTGCCTAGGTGGGACGAGATGTTGCGGGACAAAGACCCTCAAATATCGGAACGCGTCATGGCGGCGATCCTCCACATGACGAAACCGGACGTGCAACGGATCCAGCAAGCCTATGAAGGGCGGTGAGTCCATTCATCCCTCATTCATTCAACAGGAATAGGAGACTACGCGATGCGATTCATGGTCATCGTCAAAGCCACCAAGGATTCTGAAGCCGGCGCGATGCCGAGCCAGAAGCTTCTGACCCAGATGGGCGCGTTCAATGAAGAGCTGGTGAAAGCCGGTGTATTACTGGCGGGCGATGGGCTTCATCCGAGCTCGAAAGGCGCGCGTATCACGTTCTCTGGAACCACACGCAGGCTCATCGACGGTCCCTTCGCCGAGACGAAGGAACTCATCGCCGGCTACTGGCTGTGGCAAGTCAAATCGAAGGAAGAGGCGATCGCGTGGGTGAACCGCTGCCCGAATCCGGCCGGCGACGGCAAAGAAGGCGAGATTGAAATTCGTCAGGTCTTCGAAGCGGACGATTTCGGTGCTGAGTTCACTCCTGAGCTGAGAGCGCAGGAAGAGCGGCTTCGGGCGCAAACAGCCGGAAAGAAGTAGGGGGGGAGGTATGCTGACGTTCATCAGGGTCGCCATGATGCTCGCGATGACGGTGCTGCTCCTCTATGCTGCCACGAAGCCGGAGACGTTCCTGGTCCAGCGGTCGATGGAAATCAAGACGCCGCCGGAACGAATTTTTCAGCACATCAACGACTTGACCAAGTGGGTCGACTGGTCGCCCTGGGAGAAGATGGATCCCGCGATGAAGAAAACCGCCAGTGGCGTTCCACTGGGGAAAGGCGCCATGTACGAATGGGACGGCAACAATCAAGTCGGCAAGGGCCGGATGGAGATTCTGGAGTCTCTGCCCCCTTCCAAGATCCTGATCAAGCTCGACTTCCTGAAGCCCTTTGCCGCGCATAACCGGGCGGAATTCATCCTGACGGCTCAAGACAGTTCAACGACCGTCACTTGGGCCATGTATGGTCCGCAACCGTACATGGCGAAGGTCATGGGCCTCTTCTTCAATTGCGAGAAGATGGTCGGACCGCAGTTTGAAACCGGCCTGGCCAATCTGAAAACCATCTCAGAGCAATAAGAAAGGATGCGCACATGCGATACGTCGATGGATATGTTCTGCCTGTTCCCAAAAAGAATCTTCGGGCCTACGCCCGCATGGCCAAGAAAGCCGGAAAGATCTGGCGAGAGCATGGGGCGCTGGAAGTTCGGGAATGCGCGGGCGACGATCTCAAGGTGATGTGCGGCGTTCCATTCTTGCACACGGTCAACGCGAAGCCCGGCGAGACAGTGGTGTTTTCGTGGATCGTCTACAAATCTCGCGCGCATCGTGATCGTGTGAATGCAAAAGTCATGAAGGACCCGCGCATCACGGGGATGTGCGATCCCAAGGCCATGCCGTTTGACGCAACGCGGATGACATGCGGCGGCTTCAAGATGCTGGTCGATGCGTAGCTGGCCGCACCTTGATCTTGGCATAAATACGCGAGCATAGTTTGATCAACGCCCACAAACGAACCAACCATACCGACATGAAGGAGGCCACCATGCATTTTGGATCTCTCGCAGCCACCACATTATGCATCATGCTGACTGTCTCGCCGGCCCTCGCCAAAGAAAAGAAGCATGAGACGCCCATGGACCAACAGGCGATGATGGAACTGTGGAAGAAGCTCGCCCAGCCCGGCGAACCCCATAAACTGTTTGCCACATTGGCCGGCAGTTGGACCACCACGACCAAGGAATGGATGGAGCCAGGGAAGCCTCCGACAGAGTCGATCGGCACTGCGGAGATGAAGATGTTGCTCGACGGACGCTTTCTGTACCAGGAGTATCACGCCCAGATGATGGGACAACCCTTCTCCGGGATCGGGATCGACAGTTACGACAACATGACCAAGAAATATGTGACGGCCTGGATGGATACCATGGGCACAGGGATGTTCATCATGAACGGCACGGCGAGCGTCGACGGCAAGACGATCACACTGAAGGGCCAGCACCCTGAGCCGGGTGGAGGACAGATGAAGCACCGGGCCCTCTGGAAAATCATCGACAGCAACAACCAGACGTTCGAGATGTACGCGGCGCACGGCCATGGCAAAGAAATGAAAATGATGGAGATTGTCTATACGCGGAAGCCCTGAGGAGGCTGCATTGACCTCGGTCGAGCAACATGCTTGACTAGAGCCCTCACACAATCACTGATGGAGGCTTCTTATGCAACGAACGATTGGAATGTTGGCATTGGCGCTAATGCTAACTGGACTCAGCGGCTGCAGCTACTTGTTCTACCCCCGCGCAGGCGACTACGCGACGCAGGCCAAAGGCGCCAGTGGCGTCGAGACGATGATCAACCTGACGAACATGATGGAAGCCACCGCGGCCAAAGCCAAGGGCGGCAAGGGCGCCGACACCGCCTTCGACGACCTCCATAACCAGCTCCACGCCTTGATGGATTCATTCTGCGGCGTCACCAAGGAACAGGCCAAGACACCGGCCTACGACCTGGCTCTGACTCACAAGAAAGAGCTCGGGGTCATATTCGGGCGCCTCTGGAAATTCAAGGACGACCAACCGCAGCGGGACCAGCATCTGGATCTCCTGAGCACCGAGTTGAAAGAATTGCGAGAGACACTCCAAACCTTGAAATAGTCGTTAAGCGGAGGCCGGTAATGAAACTGTCGACTGCACCAGCCAGTAGCGGAGCCGTCACCTTGCTGATCGGCACCAGAAAAGGCGCATTCACATTGAAGAGCGACCGGACGAGACGGACATGGAAACTCTCGGCTCCGATCTTCCTCGGCCACATCATCCATCACGTCGTATGCGACCCGCGTGACCGCCGCACGATATTGATGGCGGCCAGTACGGGGCATCTGGGACCGACGCTGTATCGTTCCACCAATGCCGGGAAAACCTGGAAGGAATCGCCGATCCCGCCGGCCTTCCCCAAGCTTCCCGAGAATGAGAAGGGCCGCTCGGTAGGTTACACGTTCTGGCTCACGCCCTGCCATGCGAACGAACCGAACGCCTGGTACGCCGGTACCTCGCCGCAGGGTCTCTTTCGTTCCGATGACGGAGGGGTCACGTGGAAGCCGTTTTCCTCTATCAACGACGATCCGCAATATCGCGAGTGGATGGGCAGCGTGCAGGACGGCACGCCGGACGGCCCGAAGCTGCACTCGATCATCGTCGATCCGCGCGATCCGACGCATCTCTATTTCGCCATGTCCGGCGGAGGCGTGCATGAATCTATCGACGGCGGCAAGACCTTCGTGCCTCTGGTGCAGGGACTCGACATCGTGGAGGGATTCGATCCCGCCGTCGTCACCTTCCACGATCCCCATTGCGTCCGGCTCTGTCCCAGCAATCCAGACCGGCTGTATCAGCAGAACCACTGCGGCATCTACCGCCTCGATCGGCCCTCGAATACCTGGGTACGGATCGGCAAGAACATGCCGAAGACAATCGGCGATATCGGATTCCCCATGGTCGTGCATCCGCGTAATGCGGACAGAGCCTGGGTCTTTCCCATGGACGGATCGACGGTGTGGCCGCGCGTGAGTCCCGGTGGCAAGCCCGCCGCGTTTATGACCAAGAACGCCGGCAAGAGTTGGAGACGCCAAGACAAAGGCTTCCCGAAGTCGAGCGCCTGGTGGACGGTGAAGCGTCAGGCAATGAGCGGCGATGCGCACGACTCCGTCGGGCTCTATCTCGGGACCACCAGCGGCGAGATCTGGGCCAGCACGAATGAGGGAGCGACCTGGACCTGCATCGCCAGGCACCTACCTGAAATCTATTCGGTGGAAGCGGTCGCACTCGGACAATGACGATACATTTCCCCAGCGCCTTGTGGTCCTATACGAAGCAGCGGGGTGAGATGCAAGTGGAGGGTTCCACGCTCGCCGACATATTGGCGGCTTTGGACCGCCGTTTCCCCGGCATTCGGTTTCGGATCATTACAGAACAGGACACAATCAGACCGCACATTAGAATTTTCGTAAACGAACAACAGATACTGTCCTTGACCGCGCCGCTTCGGCAAGAGGATCGAATCTACATCGTCTGTGCCCTCAGCGGCGGATAAGTCGGACTCGTCGTTCGTCAATGGTCATTCGTCACACGTAAAGAGGTAACCCATGGCTCCACAACCGACCGCGCAACAACTCATCGAGGGTCAACGTCAGGATTGGAACCGTGTCGCAGGCGGCTGGGAGAAGTGGGACCGGTTCTTTGACGAGCAGCTCGCCTGTCTCAACCATCGGCTCGTGGCCGATGCCCGTCTTCGCTCGGGCATGAAGGTCCTCGACCTGGGTTCCGGCACCGGCTATCCCGCAATCCTTGGCGCACAAACCGTTGGTCCAACCGGCCATGTCATCGGAATGGATCTCGCCGAACAGATGCTCGCCGCGGCAAGGCGTAAAGCGGCTGCCCTCGGTCTCTCACATATGACCTTTCAAACCGGCGACGTGACAACTCTTCCATTTGAGGCTAATTTCTTCGATGCCATCACAAGCCGCTTCTGTCTGATGTTTTTGCCGGAAATTCCCAACGCTGCGGCAGAGATCGCACGAGTGCTCAAGCCAGGAGGCTGGATGGCAGCCGCTGTCTGGTCGGCGCCGGAGAAAAATCCTTCCATCGGCCTCTCAATGATGGCCATCAAGCAAGTCATCGAGCTGCCGGTGCCGGATCCCACTGCGCCAGGCATCTTTCGACTGGCCAAACCTGGCGATCTCGCCGGGATGCTGCAGCAGGCCGGATTGATCGATGTGACAGACCAGGAGTTCCTCGCGGAATGGTCCTATGCCTCAGCCGATGAGTACTATACGAGCCTCATGGACATCGCCGCGCCGATTCAGAATCTCATGGCACGGCTCTCGACGGCACAGATCCAAGAGGTGAAACGCCTCATCACCCAGGCCGTCACCCAATATCAAAACGGCAATCGCATCCTATTCCCCTTTGCTGTGCGGATGGTCGCAGCCCGCAAGCCCCGTTGAGCCCTGTCATGCCGACGAAGCACGACGGGTTTCGAGACTTCGTGCTGGATCAGCTCAGCGGGTTACCGGACCTGACCTCCTCTACCATGTTTGGGGGACAGGGACTCTACCAAGGAGACCGGTTCTTCGGCATCATCCACAAGGGCCGGCTCTACTTTAAAACCGATCGGCTGACCGCTCCTCACTATCGCAACCGGGGCATGAAGCCCTTCAAACCCACGTCTACTCAGACGCTCAAGAATTACTACGAAGTTCCGATCGATATCTTAGAAGCTCCCGATGACCTCCTCACCTGGGCCTCTCAAGCCGCAGAGGGATAACGGTCCAGCTGCAGTCATGACTCCAGTGGCTCCCCATGGCCGGAAGGGCTCAGACAAAATTGGAATCGCTCCCATTATTCATGATCACGCCGAGACGGATCCCTCTATAATGAAATGAACTGACAGGACCGCTTTCACCAGGAAACAACTCTGTGATCCACCCATTCGGGTATCTTCTCCTCATGGCGATGCTAAGCGCGGGCTTCGGCACTATCGCCTGGGCCGATGAACGTCCGGCTCCAAAGAGTGTATGGCAGACGGTTTTGACTCCTCCCACGACCGATCAGCCGACCCTGCGAAGGCCCTGGGTACTCCGCGATCGGGAAATCGCGCTCGACCTTCCCCTGCTCCAGATCTTAAAGGATGCCGGAGCCAGGCCCCATCCCAGAATCACCATTGAGTTGTTCGATGGGACCAGCCAGGAACTAGATATCAGCTCCACGATCTCCCGCAGCAACGATACCGCCGTGATCCGCGGTACCTTTAAACCGCCCTCGAAGGGAGACTTTACCTTTGTCGTCAACGGGGCACTGCTCGTCGGAACCATGCAGGTGGGCGACCGCCTCTACAAGACCGAACACATCACCAACGGCCGACTGCGGCTCCTTGAAATCGACCCCAATAAATTGCCGCCGGATTGAGCCCCATCCCATTCTACCGATAGCGATTCCCCCTGTGCTGTGCGACACTGACACATGGTTCCACCCTTGACCATCTGGACCATTGGCCATTCGACCAGACCGATCGGTGCGTTCACCGATCTCCTCCATGCCCATTCCATCAATCTCCTCGTCGACGTGCGAACCGTTCCACGTTCTCGGCATAATCCACAGTTCAACACAGAGACCCTCGCCGTGAGTCTGAACACTTCCGGCCTCACCTATCTCCACATGTCGTCGCTTGGCGGCCTGCGAAAAGCCCGAAAAGATTCGATCAACGACGGGTGGCGCAATGCCAGCTTTCGAGGGTATGCCGACTATATGCAGACGGACGAATTCCGTGATGCGCTGGAAGAGCTGATGACGCATGGCCGGCAAGGATCTCTTGCCATCATGTGTGCCGAAGCCGTCCCCTGGCGCTGTCACCGATCCTTGATTGCCGATGCGCTGGCGAACAGAGGCTGGACCGTCAGACACATTCTCTCGCCGGTCAAGGCAGACGAACATCGGCTGACGCCCTTCGCGGTCATCGACGGAGACAGGATCGTCTATCCTCAACCAGCCGATCCTCTTGCTCCACCCCGGCTCTTCTGACGCGATGTGGTATGCGTGGCTCGCAGATCTGATCCTCTGCCTCCATGCAGGCTTTGTCCTCTTCGTGATCGCCGGTGGGTTCTTGACGGTGAAGTGGCCGCGTGCTGCCAGGCTGCACCTGCCGGCGGTCTTATGGGGTGCGACGGTCGAATTCACCGGCTGGATCTGCCCGCTCACACCGCTAGAAAATTGGCTGCGAGAGCAGGCCGGACAACACGAGTACCGCGGGGACTTTGTCGCCCACTACCTGTTACCGACATTGTATCCCGACGGCCTGACTCGCGACATGCAACTTATGCTCGGCCTCGGCGTGCTCGCCATCAATAGCTCGTTGTACGGATGGCTCTGGCGTCGATCCAGGCGACAACGGCCGTAACGGCAAGCTGGTGAAAGGGAACCTCGCCGAGTTATGAGAAGCGCCGGATGTAGAGAGACGTTCGGAGGGTGGCGCCGCAAGATCTCCGCGCTCCTCCCTTCTTTTCGCAGATCCACTTGTAAGAAACGCGTCCGTCACTCGACTCACTCCACGCGTGCGATCCCACCGAATGCTCGGACGCACCGGAGTTGACGGATATGCGTTAGTATTGATACATGGAGATCCGGACATTTCTCTATCCGACCGTGAGGACACTATGCCCATAGACGAAATTGAGCAGAAAGTCAGCGAGCGCTACGCCCGGGCTGCCAGCACGGGCGAACAGATGTGTTGTCCGACCAGTTACGACATGGCGAATCTCAAATCCTTCATCCCGGAAGAGGTCCTCAAGATCTCCTACGGATGCGGCACCCCGGCCGGCCTGAAAACGGTATGCGCCGGTGAAACGGTTCTGGACATCGGCTCAGGGGGCGGCATCGATTGCTTTGAAGCCTCGCGCCTCGTCGGTCCGACCGGCCGCGTGATCGGCATCGATATGACCGATACGATGCTGGAGATCGCCCGCAAGAACGCCGTCGTGGTCGCCACCAACCTTGGCTATCCCGCCTCCAATGTCGAGTTTAAAAAGGGGATGGCTGACGCCATGCCGGTGGCGGAGAATACGGTCGACTTGATCATCTCCAATTGCGTCATCAACCTCGCGCCCGATAAGCGGAAGGTGTTTCGCGAGATGTTCCGCGTCGCCAAGCCAGGCGGACGATTTACGGTCTCCGATATCGTAGCCGACCAGCCCGTCCCGCAATACCTGATCCATGATGCGGAGAAATGGGGCGATTGCTTATCCGGCGCCCTCACGCTTACCGACTACATGGGAGGCTTGACCGACGCAGGGTTCGTCGGTCTTCATCTTCTGACATCGTCACCCTGGCAGCGAATCGACGGTATCCATTTTTTCTCGGTCACCTTGACCGGCTACAAGCTGCCCGCGCAACTCCCGACTGCCGCCCCGAGATATGCGACGCTTCGAGGCCCCTTCAGTCGCGTAGTAGATGAGCGAAACACGGCCTACCTGCGCGGGATTCCTCAACCACTGACACCGGACTTGGCTCTTCTCTTAAGTCAGCCTCCCTTTGACTCCTTGTTTGTCTTCTCGCCCAATCCGTTCTGGCTGGACCGGGCCGATCCGCGCTGGGCCTCCGTGGTTCCCTCACAGGCTCCTTGCCTATGGACGGGTGATTTCGCGCTTCTGGCCGGTCCATTCCTAGAAGTCTGCGATGACGACCACCATCTGTTCCGGCGCGGCAAACCGGTCGAAATCTGCTCCAAGACGCGCAGGGTGCTCGAAACGGAGGGCTATGCCTCGCACTTCGCCATGCTCAATCGCGCCAGCGAACCGGCGACAGGTGATGCCGTCACCTGCGCCCCCGACGGAGGCTGCTGCTGATGAAGACTCCTTTGAGGGCCAAGATGTTGACTCCGCGCCAATGCGCCATGGTTCTTAAGGCCTTGGGCGATGAAACGCGGCTGCGTATCTTGGAATCCTTGCTCATCAGGGAAAAATGTGTGACAGATCTTGTACAAGAATTGAAGTGCGCTCAACCCCATGCCTCCCATCATCTCCGTATTCTGCGAGACTCGGGCCTGGTCGAGGGCCATCGAGACGGCAAACAGGTCTGTTACAGGGTTTCTCCCGCGATCCAACGAGCCCTGGCCAACAGGCAAGGGCAGTCCCTGGATTTCGGCTGTTGTGAGTTGCGGTTTCCAGAAACCGTCTTAGTGAGTATCGGGCGCGCAGGTTAACGCATTGACCGAATTTCAAGTCGGTCTCACTGTTCAGTAAAAGAATCGTATGGCGCTGACTCTACTTGGCCAACATAGCCCCCTTGCTTCCCCAACGGAACAATTGAAGATACTTGAAAACGTAACGAACGGCCCCTCCTTCGAGCGGCAACTCGATCGCATCGGACTGCTCCCGCTTCGCGCTACCGGAATCACCGTCTTTCAGATCAACGTCGGCAAGCTCTGCAACCAGACCTGCCGCCATTGCCATGTGGATGCAGGACCCGATCGCACAGAAAGCATGTCACGCGAAACGGCACAGTGGTGCATTGATGCCTTGGCCAAGACGGATATTCCTACGGTCGATATCACAGGGGGCGCGCCGGAACTGAACCCCAACTTTCGCTGGCTGGTCGAGCAGGCACGTGGGCTCGGCCGACATGTGATCGATCGCTGTAATTTGTCGGTGTTGCTGATTCCTTCACAGGCAGACTTGGCCGAATTTCTGGCCGCTCAGCAGGTCGAAATTATCGCCTCCCTCCCCTCCTATCAGGCCAGTCAAGCCGACGCACAACGGGGCGACGGCATTTTCGGGAAATCGATCCAGGC
>JBDSKU010000225.1:0-5830 GCA_039916745.1 Nitrospiraceae bacterium | reverse complement strand
CCTCCCGTCGAGGCGCCGATCGCAATAATGGTATCGGTCGTCTTGATCATGGCCGATGAGATCTGCGGCAAGAGACGAGAGGCAAGGGACGCAGCGCCTTGACCGTTGGTTCCGGATTTTCGGCTTCCGACCTTCGCTTGGGCTGCAGCCTTGATCTTCGCAATCAGATCCTGCGCGACCTCTTCCATACCCTCCCGAAGGTCGACCTTGGGTTTGGTGATGAAATCCACTGCGCCGAGCTCCAATGCTCGGAGTGTCGTCTGGCAGCCGGCCTCCGTCAGCGAGCTGACCATGACGACCGGCATAGGATGTCCCGCCATCAATTTCTCAAGAAAGGTCAACCCGTCCATCTTGGGCATTTCGACGTCCAGCGTGAGCACATCCGGATTCAATGCCTTGATCTTCTCCCGTGCGATGAACGGATCAGGCGCCGCCCCGATCACTTCGATGTCGGGATCTCTCGACAGCAACTGTGCCAAGACTTGCCGCATCAATGCCGAGTCGTCGACGTTCAAGACCCGAATCTTTGCCATAAATAATTCTCCTTGGAGGCGATCAGCATTCAGCCTCAGCAGTCAACGTTCAGCTCCGGAACTGATTGCTGAAGGCTGATGGCTATAGGCTCACGATCAGAACAACGTAATATCGCTGGACTCTTGCTCTCGCTCCTGTACCAACTGCTTCTGGTATCGAATTTCACGGTCGAAGATCGTATCGTTCTTCACCCGTTGAATTTTCTTCATCAACACGCGTCCCGACTCGGTGAAGTAATATAATTTTCGGGGATACACGTCCCCCAAATCGGTCTTCTGGGCCTGAAACCCTTCATTTTTAAGATAATCCAAGACCCAGGCGGCATTGTTCGCACCGACGTCGATATTGCCCTCGTAAATCTTCCCCCCGCCGAAGAGCTTCACCTCAAGCCGATGGCGAACCCCGCCCCGCTTCAGGATTTCATTGATCAAGCTTTCCATGGCGTAGGAGCCATAACGCGTCGACTCCCCTCCCCAGGCATCCCCGGACTGATGCTCCTTCGGAGCCGGCAGCATGAAGTGGTTCATCCCTCCGACGCCGGCTGCCGGATCGCGAATACAGGCGGATACGCAGGACCCGAGGACCGTATACACGATCATGGGATCTGCGCTGACGAAAAACTCTCCTGGCAGGATGGCGGCGATCTCGTGCGGGAAACGGTTGTCGTGCATGCGCCTGACATGGGCAAACTGATCACTCATTCACACCTCGCCTTTCATGTCGATGAGTCATGACGCACGAAACGTGCATGAAAAGCGCACCGAACGACAGACGCAAGTCTGGGGCGATCATCTTGCGTCTCGCGCCGATCCCGCTTGTCCTGTCTTTTTCGCGCACATCATGCCTCACTCTTCTTTCCGATAAATCGTCGGCGCAACCGCCTTGAACGGCTGATCGAGGCGCTGCAAACTTTCTGAATGCCCGATGAAGAGATAGCCTCCCGGCTTCAGATAACGATAGAATTTTGTGACCAGCTGCGCCTGGGTCGGACGATCGAAGTAGATCATCACGTTGCGGCAGAAGATCAGATCCAGGGGATTTTTGATCGGAAACGTATCGTCCATTAGGTTGATCCGGCGATACCGGACCATCTGGCTTACATGGGGTTTGACCTTGATCATGCCGGCACGCTCCCTCTTCCCTTTCAGAAAATGCCGTTCGACGAGCTCCTTTGGAAGGTCCCGCACGCGCTCGTCTTCATAGACACCCGATGCGGCTCTGGCGAGTACACGCGTCGAAATGTCCGAGGCCAGGATTTGGAAGTCCCATTGTTCCGGGTCAGGCACGCTATCGTACAGCGTCATGGCGATGGTATAGGGCTCCTCGCCCGAGGAGGACGCTGACGACCAGATACGGACGCGCCGGGTCGATTGAAGCGTCGGAAGAATCTGCTCGCGAAGAAAGTCGAAATGCTTAGGCTCGCGGAAGAAATCGGTCTTGTTTGTCGAAACCAGATCCAGCAGGAGTGTGAATTCCTCGCCGTCCGTCTCGCCCGAGACCATGTCGTAGTAGGCTTGGAACGAATCCAGCTCCAGCGTCCGCAGCCGTTTGGACAGCCGGGACACGAGCAGCGTTTTCTTGCTTTCGTTCAGGCTGATGCCGCATTCTTGATAGATGAGCGCACGAAACTGTTCGAACTCCACGGGTGAAATCGTATAGTCCATATTCAGCTACGCTCCGTACGTGGCAAACAGCGTGCACAAAATCACCGGCAATGCCGGTGATCGCGGCCGGAATGCGACCCAGCAGGATGCCAAGAGCGCGGTAGGTTCCGTCCTCTAGAAACACACAGAGACCGGCCTATCCCCCCTCCAGGCTTTCGCTCCTCTGGAGCGTCAGTCGTATGTTCTCTATCGGTTACTGTCTGTCGATTCTTGACTGGCCGGCAGCGGGAAAAAGCTTCCGGGTAGCGCGGGGTAGCTCTGTCTTGTAACCGAGGAGAGCCGCGAGACCGGACGGGCTGAGCTGCTCTATCCGGTTGCTCCGTCCACGTCTTAGGCACGAGTTTCAGATTTCTAGTTTTCGGCGGGGATCTATTCTCAAACCTTGAAACCTGCAACTAGAAGCTTCTATCCGAATCCGCCTCACGACGCCAGGTATCAGATGAACAACATGAGATAGACCAGGTAAGCCGTCGCCATAGTACCGGAGAAGGTCCAGACCAGCAGTTGCGACAACCGAGACGACATCGCGCCTACGCCTCCGTAACGAATCCGTGAAGCCCATGTAGAGGTTGTAGCCGCCGAGCCTGATCGTCGTCACCGCCAGCGGCAGATAGAGCGACCAGTAGTGGGCATCCAGTCCTCCGAACCGTTCACGTCCGAAGAGGACTTGTTTCAACACGTAGGCCACGAGCCAAATCCAGACGATCGTGCAGGCCACGATCATTCGTCTGGAATGATGCGACACCTCATGCTACTTGGCGAATCGGGCTTCGGCCATGGAGACCAGGTAGGCGGCCGTAATACTGGTCAGCACTCCATACCAGGGCCAGCTTTTCAGATTCATACGCCCTCCGTTCACTATGACGCGCGGAACCTCTCTCGTGATGAGTGGGTATTGATGTGGATCACCTGATTGGCCCGGTCCAAGCTGAGACACTCGACATCTGAAGCGGCCGTAAAATCCACGAGAGGCACACCCAGGAATAGAAAAGCCAATGATCGGCGAGGCAGTACCGGTATGCACTTCTCCGGTCACGCAAGGCTATCCTCTCACCTACAGACTCCGGCCTTTCGGACTCACCCTCTCCTCTCCTCCGGCTCAAAAGAGATAGACAACCTGGAATGACAGGGTTTCTTGATTGTTGACGGGCCGACTGCCGTACAAGAACACGTTCTTATCGGACTTGTCGTACCGGAACTCGGTCCGCGTGATCAGAGACGGAAAGGGCTTATATTGCAGCGTAAACGTATTCTCCCAGAGAGTCTGAGGAATACCGCCCAGGCCTGCAGCCCCGCCAGTCGAGGACCCCACACAGGTGTTGGTGCCGCCCGCGAAATTCACGCCCCCGGTACAGGTCCTGGCACCTCCCGCATCTTCGAAGATTTCTCCTCGGAACCTGGCACTCCATTGCTCAGTGAAGTCATGGATCAGGTAACCGGCAAACCCATTCCAGCGGGCATTCTTCGCACCCTTGACCGTGCTGGCATTGCCTTCGTTCGCATAATAGGGTTCCAGGATGATGGTATCCTTGTCCGTCGGCTTCAGACTGATGATCGACCCCACCACCGTCCGCTTAGCCGTCGGATCGGCCTGGGTGGTGAAGGCGGCCGCCCCTTGGCTGTTCGATTGCTCTGCGCCATAGGACCCGTAGAAGCTCACGCCGATCTTCTCATGCGGCGTCAGGGCCAGTAGCCATTCGAACGATTTCCCCTTGTTGTTGTCGTCGATGTTGTCCCAGCCGTTGATCACACCGATCGACGCGGTCACGAGCGGATTGAAGGTATACGTCATGCGCACGCCCGTCGTCGTAAACGCTTGGCCCAAGCCGAACATGAAGCTGCGCGAGAAGTTTGGGTTCTCAAAACTGTTGATTACTTCATAGCCGATCAAGGTATTGATTTTCCCGGCTTGAATCTTCAGCCCGTTGCCGACCGGAAGGATGTATTCCGCATAGAGTTCTTGGAAATCCAGCTCGTTATTGCTGGTCCCCGGTTGAAAATTGGTGCGGGCCCGCGTGACTCGGGCATCGGACCCGAAATTGAGCCGCGCGCGAAACCCGGCCCGATCCATGCCGCTGCCGGTGGCATCGGCCGGCCGCTCCAGCATGAGCTGGGCCAGATGTGGCATGAAGCCGTTGGCATTCGTGTCGAAGATATGGAGTTGATTAAGGTTGGTGTTGGGATTGTTGAAATTCTGCGTATAGGCTACATCCAGGAACCCGGAGGCCTTAAACCCCAAGGTCTTCCAGAGCGACGGCGCATCCGACTTTTTCTCCAGCGCCTCCAGCCGCTCTTGTACGCTCGGGGTATTGACCGGAGCGGCGGCTCTCACCTGAGCCCATGCCGACTGGCTGCCGAGTAACACAACAAGCAGCGGTAGACACAGACTCTTCATACGGCGAACGTGCATAATGCTCTCCTCCATTCTGATTCTTTGATACGCCGTTGCGCACTGACTCAAGGGCACATCATCATGCGCCATCAACACAATTGTGTGCATCGAGGTCATCCGTTAAAACAGGAGACCCTCTTGCAACTCATGACGCTATCGGTTGAACCCAACTATTGCTTAACGGCTCGAGAACACTCGCGTCTCAGCACCAGTCTTGCCGAGAGGCTTAGCTCGTATGCAGTCAGGACCGCCAGCGCATCGAGAGCCTCCAGGCCATTGGGTACAAAATCGACGCGATAGCCCAACTTTTCCAGCATGCGTACGGCCACCTTCTGATTGACGGCGTTATCCCCAACAAGCAGAATCTTCGCAGTGACCTGCGTCTTTGTCTTGGCCAGACTATGACGTGTGACCAGCTTCAGGTGCGCGGTCTGGTCTGCGAATCAGTCCTCGTGGGCGTCGGTCACTGCAGGTGAGTTGAGTACGATCATGAGACAGTCGTACAGTTGCTGCGCCTGTACCGGTTTGGAGAGATAGGCTGCGAACCCTGCCGCTTGAGATTGATCCGTCTCGCTTCTCTCAGAAACGAATCGACGAACACCCTGCCGTCATAATCCAGAAACAGATACTCAATGCGCGCCCCCGATCCCCATTGCTTCTACAACGCGTTCACGGTACATGAGAAGACATCCTCCAGAACCGGCAACCCCACTTTGGATACCACCGCCCCGATAAATGCACCGTGCGCATCGCCTCATAATCGTGCCCCTGAAACGCCAAGGATCGCGATAACAAACGGAGAACAGACAATCCGTCCACTCGGCCGCCCAGGGGGCTCGCTCATGTCAGATTCCGGCAAGGATTGAAATCGTCAGGCCCCGAATAGACCACGAGGCGAAGGGTGTCACCCCCTCGCCTCGTTTTTCTCGAAGGTTTTACGCCTCCTCTAGAACTCCTCGAACTCGCTGTCCTTGTGCCTGCGGTCCTTGCCATTGCCCGATGTCACACCGGCAGGTTCTGATGAAAGCACCTGGGAAGCCGCCGGCTTCTTGAGCAGCGGTTTCTTTACTGACCCCGCGGCACTGGAGCCTGACCGGTTGGCTGTCGAGGCTGTACTTGGCCGCGCAGATCTCTCCTGCCCACTCTCTGCGACCTGAAACGACGCAACCTGACGCATCAATTCCATGGCCTGCTCCTTCATCGACTGGCTCGCCGACGTGGCCTCCTCTACCAACGCTGC
>JBDSKU010000224.1:0-17213 GCA_039916745.1 Nitrospiraceae bacterium | reverse complement strand
GCCGGCGTCGCACTCCTCGGTAAGCGCGTCTTACTTGTGGATATGGATCCACAAGGAAACGCCACAAGCGGGCTAGGGGTTGACCCTCGCTCCCTACAGACAACTGTCTACAACTGCCTGATTAATTATGTGAAATTTCATGATGCTGTGCATGTTACGGAAGTGAACGGCTTGTCACTTTTGCCGGCAAATGCTGACTTATCAGGGGCAGAAGTCGAACTGGTGAACGTTGAAGAACGTGAAAAGATTCTTCGAAGTTATCTGCGAGACGTTGAGCCGCTATTCGACGTTATCTTTCTCGACTGTCCACCGACATTGGGGATCCTGACAGTGAATGCACTGGTCGCGGCACGTAGCATTTTAGTCCCTGTTCAATGTGAGTACTATGCCATGGAGGGGTTAAGCCGCTTGGTGGGTAACATCGAGCGCGTTCGTCAGTCATTTAACCCTGACCTGAAGCTGGAGGGGATCGTCTTGACAATGTTTGATGCGAGGAATACGTTGGCTCGCCAAGTCGTTGAGCAAGTTCGTGAGCATTTCA
Organism: Nitrospiraceae bacterium; assembly: GCA_039916745.1. Classification (GTDB taxonomy): domain Bacteria; phylum Nitrospirota; class Nitrospiria; order Nitrospirales; family Nitrospiraceae; genus Palsa-1315. The sequence goes on along the minus strand of JBDSKU010000224.1, from coordinate 16,672 downwards.
AAGATATCGTCTATAGCACCGTGGTCCCACGAAATGTGACACTCGCCGAGGCTCCGAGCTACGGACGTCCGGCCATGTTATATAACGTTGCATCGGCAGGAGCCCAAGCCTATCTGTCTTTAGCCAAGGAGTTTGTCAGTCATGGAGAAAAAAGCGCTGGGTAGAGGCCTCGATGCACTATTGCCTTCCGTCAAGGCTGCGCCGATGCCTGAATTGGCAGAGGTTCAACGCCTACGTGTCGATGCCATTGTGCCGAGTCGATATCAGCCGAGACAAACGTTTGCACCTCATGAGCTGGCAGAACTCACGGAATCCTTGAAGCAAAATGGATTGTTGCAACCAGTTTTGGTGCGCCGCAAGGGCGACGGAATCTACGAACTCATCTCTGGTGAGCGGCGGTGGCGCGCAGCGAAAGACGCGGGACTGGAAACAATTCAAGCTGTCATTCGTAACTGCGGAGACGAGGAATCCATTGTCCTTGCACTCGTAGAGAATCTTCAGCGAGCAGACCTCAATCCTATGGAAATGGCAAGAGCCTATCATCGGATGATGAACGAATTTGGACTGACTCAGGACATAATTGCCCAACAAGTCGGTTGTGAAAGATCCTCGATCGCGAACGTCGCACGTCTTACCAATCTTCCTTTAGAGATTCAGCAGCTGATTGAAACCAACCAGCTCTCCATGGGTCATGCCAAAGTGATTCTTGGTCTTCCTGGCCAGAGTGAACAGCTTCGGATCGCCCAGCTCGTGGTCTCAGGGACCCTCTCGGTAAGAGAGACCGAAAAACTCGTAGAATCATCACCGGTTGCAAAGAAACGAGCGACAAAAGACTTACGTCGAACACCATGGTCTGATGTTGAAGAGCGTTTGCAAAAACGATTTGGCACCAAAGTCACGATTCAAAAAGGAAAACGTGGCGGAAAAATTGTCATTCACTACTTCTCTCCCCCTGAGCTCGACGGGATTCTTGAAACACTTCTGAATTAGCTCACCTGCTTTTCTCATTCGTAAACTCGCGAGAGATTTAGGCATATCTATTGCTTATGATCAATGCGTGAATGAATCCTTCCTTAATATCTACTTACAATAACTGCGTCATCAGTCACGACAAAGTAATGTGAGGAACTCGAGGAGGCGTACTCATGTGGGGTCAGGAGAAACAGTCAGAGACCAGCGCGGCCGAACCAGAGCGTGAAGAGACTACCGATGTAGCCAATAACCTAACGGCAGAAAATACGGAGGGGATTATCGCCTTCGTCGGAAAAGGTGTCGAGTTCAAAGGCACCATCTCGTATAGCGGAACAGTCAGGATAGACGGATATCCCGATGGAGAAATTCACACTGAGGGCATACTCTTGGTGGGTGAGGATGCCGTCATCCAGGCAAAAATCACGGCTGGAACGGTCGTGTGCAAAGGGAAAATCACCGGAGATATTGTGGCTAAAGAACGCGTGAAACTTCGCGCCCCGGCGGTGGTGAGTGGCAGCGTAAAGACGCCTGTCCTTTCAATGGAAGACGGCGTGTTATTCAATGGTGACCTCGAGATGGCTCACACCGTGCGCGAGCTTCTGCGGGAAGCCCCTTTGCGTCCGGTTGGGGTCATCGCGCAACCAGATATCAAACGCATCAATGGCTAGATCATTAATTAATACGTAAGCATATATTTAATTGTTTTATTATGGACGCGACGAGATGTGCGCGTACGGAAAGAGTCGGAGGAGGCCAGGATGTGGGCGATGAAAGAACGGAACCAGCAGTCCGAATCAGACAGTGAGAATTTCACACTCCTGGGTAAGGGAGTGGACTTTAAGGGAATCGTCAATTTTGATGGCACCGTAAGGGTAGATGGTCGTGTCGAAGGCGAGATCCATACAACCGGGACGTTAATCGTCGGAGAGCATGCCGTGATCAAGGGCATCATATCAGTCGGCGTGCTCATGAATAGTGGCAAGATCAATGGCGTCATCACGGCCACTGAGAAGATCGAGATTCTAAAGCCCGGCACGCTCATCGGTGATATTCGAACCCCTGTCATTGCGATTCAAGAAGGCTCCCATTTCCATGGCATGTGCGATATGGGCGCTCATCATTGGAATGAAGAACGTGCCATTTCAGTCAGAACGCCTCACGGTCCTGCCATAGCCTCTGCACATTAGTGGCGGTTCCCTCCCTCTAGCCCTTTCGCTCTCTACTTCAGTACAATAGCCACATTATGACTCGACCTACAGTTCTCCTCGGCATGAGCGGTGGAGTAGATAGCTCCGTGGCGGCAGCGCTTCTGGTTCGCCAGGGTTACGACGTCCATGGCGTCACACTGCAAGTCTGGGAACATGAAGACGAGACCGTCGCGGCTTCCAAGAAATGGGAAGAGCGTGGATGTTGTAAGGTCGGCATTGCCCGGTACGTCGCGCAGACATTGAAAATTCCACATGAAGTGGTCGACACCAAGCAAGCCTTTCGCACTGGGGTGATCGACGACTTTCTGGCAGGCTATCTCGACGGTACCACCCCAAATCCCTGTGTCCGTTGCAATGAACGAGTCAAACTGAGGGGACTCATCGAACTTGCCGATGCACGCGGGATCAACTATGTCGCCACCGGCCACTATGTCCGCATTGGCGAGTCTGAAGGACTACCAACACTTCAGCGAGCGGCCGACCTCAAAAAGGATCAAAGCTATTTCCTCTATCGACTGCGCCAATCATGGCTCTCACGCCTTCTCTTTCCCGTAGGAACCATGCAAAAATCGGAAGTATGGCAGGAGGCAGAGGCCCTAGGCCTTCCTGCGGATGAATTGAAAGAAAGTCAGGAAATCTGCTTTGTCAGTCACGGCGATTATCGAACCTTCATTGAGAAGGAAGCCCCGAAGGCCAAGAAATCAGGATCATTCGTCGATGACACAGGTCAGTATTTAGGTGATCACGAAGGAATCGCTTTCTATACGCCTGGTCAACGACGAGGCCTCGGCATCGCGACCGGCCGCAGACTCTATGTGCAGCAAGTACAGCCTGCCACGAATACGGTCGTTCTTGGGACGGAGGAGTCTTTACGTCGCAGCCAATGTGATATTGGGGATTTGAACCTCTTCGATCCCTCATTACTCACAGGTACCACAGAGGTGGAGGTGAAGGTGCGGTATGCCACTCCTGCCGGAATCGCGACCGTCCAGTCTCTATCGAAGGGCACCCTTCGAATAGATTTCCGTGAGCCCCAGCGGGCGTTGAGTCCTGGACAGTCTGCCGTGTTCTATCGAAACGATCGTGTCCTCGGCGGCGGAATCATCCAATCGATCTAGTCTCTCACGACCATACCCTCTGTATTGACAGCCCTCATCCGCCAATGCTAACTTGGCGCGCCTCTTTTCGTGCAGACGCACGAAGGCTTTCCTTTTGCCAAAAAGAAGAACGAACGGATCAGCATAGTGATCAAGACAGCAGTTGCCCGACGTTATGCACAGGCACTCTTCGAACTCCTCGACGCAGCCACCATTGAATCCACCCGCGCAGCCTTAACGGGGTTAGGTGAGGCGATCAAAGACTCCGTCTCGCTGCGCCATGTCGTGGCCTCACCGACTTTTGGCGCCGAAGAAAAAATCGCCGTCCTCGCAGAGCTCGGCTCACGTCTCGGATGCCCTCCCGTCGGAAAAACATTTCTCGCACAGCTCGTGAAAAAGAATCGTGTCGGCTTTCTTCCGGAAATCGCTGAGGCCTTTGCCAAACTTGCCGATGCGTCAAAAGGCACCCAACAAATTACCGTGTCCTCGGCGGCGGCGTTGCCCCCAGCCGAACAAGATCGAATCAGCACTCGCCTGCGCGAGATGCTCAAACGTCAGGTTGACGTGACCTTTCACACGGATGCCCGCCATCTCGCCGGCGTTCAGATTCAACTCGGCAGCACGGTGGTCGATAGCACCGTCCGTGGGCGGTTACAAGCGATGCAGAGTTTGTTGACTAAGGAGTAGCCATGCAGATCAAGGCAGAAGAAATCAGTTCGATCATCAAAGAAAAAATCAAAGGCTTCGACAAACAGGTCGACGTCAAAGAAACCGGCTCAGTCATCCAGGTCGGAGACGGAATCGCCAAGGTCTACGGTCTCGACGGAGCGATGGCCGGAGAAATGCTCGAATTCCCAGGCGGCCTCTACGGCATTGCGCTGAATCTTGAAGAAGATAACGTCGGCGCTGTGCTGATGGGCGATGATGTCGGCGTGAAGGAAGGCGATCCGGTCAAACGGACTGGACGCATTGCAGAAGTTCCGGTCGGTGAAGCCTTGATCGGTCGTGTGGTCAACGCGATTGGCCAGCCCATCGACGGAAAAGGTCCGATCAACTCGACATTGTCGTCTCGCATCGAAGTGGTGGCCCCCGGCGTGAATACACGTCAGTCCGTACGCGAACCCTTGCAGACCGGCATCAAGGCCATCGACGCCATGATCCCCATCGGCCGTGGACAGCGTGAATTGATTATCGGCGACCGGCAAACCGGCAAAACTGCCATTGCCGTCGATACGATTATCAATCAAAAGGGCCTCAACGTATTCTGTATCTATGTCGCCATCGGGCAGAAGCGCTCCACCGTGGCACGCGTCGTCAAGACGCTCGAAGAAAACCACGCAATGGAATACACCATCGTCGTGGCGGCCACCGCAAGCGACGCAGCACCGATGCAGTACCTGGCGCCGTTCTCGGGAGCAGCCATCGGCGAATATTTCCGAGATAACGGCAAACATGCATTGATCGTCTACGACGACCTCTCTAAACATGCTGTCGCCTATCGTCAGTTATCCCTGTTGCTCCGTCGGCCGCCGGGACGCGAAGCCTATCCAGGCGACGTGTTCTATCTCCACTCCAGACTCTTGGAGCGCGCAGCCAAGCTCAGCGATAAACTCGGAGGGGGGAGCCTCACGGCCTTGCCCATTATTGAGACACAAGCCGGTGACGTCTCCGCGTACATTCCAACCAACGTCATCTCGATCACCGATGGCCAGATCTATCTCGGAAGCGATCTGTTCTACTCCGGTATCCGTCCAGCAATTAACGTCGGCCTCTCGGTGTCCCGCGTCGGAGGTTCGGCCCAAATCAAGACCATGAAGCAGGTGGCTGGTACCCTTCGGCTCGACCTGGCTCAGTACCGCGAAATGGCAGCCTTTTCGCAGTTCGGCAGCGAGCTCGACAAAGCGACCCAAATGCAGCTTGCCCGCGGTGTTCGTATGGTCGAGTTGCTGAAGCAGGGACAATACAAGCCCATGCCAGTCGCCGATCAAGTTCTCTCGATCTATGCCGGCGTCAACGGTTACCTGGACGACGTGGCGGTTGAAAAAGTACAACAGTTTGAAGCCGACCTGCTGCACTACGTCCAGCAGAATCATGCTGAGCTGAAGAAAGAAATCGCGAGCATCGGAAAAATCGACGACAAGGTCGGCGCCAGACTGAAAGAGATTATCTCGACTTTTAAACAGAAGATGGGATACGGCGCTAAGTAGCTGCTGGCTGATAGAGAAGAGATCTAGACCATGCCGAGTTTACAAAGTTTGCGCCGTAAAATTGCGGCGTTTAAAAATACGCAAAAAATCACCAAGGCCATGAAGATGGTGGCCGCGGCGAAGTTGAAACGCTCGCAGGATCGCATCCTGGCAGCGCGGCCCTATGCACTGAAGATGAGGGCCGTGGTCAGCAACTTGAGCCAGCGCGTGAATCGATCCTCCCATCTCCTGCTGCAAAAGCGTGAAGGCAAGAAGGTCGAAGTACTCGTCATCACGAGTGACCGCGGATTGTGCGGCGGTTTCAACGGCAATATTGCGCGGAAGACTTCCGAGTTCGTACGGGAATGTGAAGCCCGTGGGCTACAAGTTAATTTGAGCCTTATCGGGCGCAAGGGCCGCGACTATTTCCGGCGTCGCACCTGGCCGATCCGGCAGGAATGGACAGGCATCTTCGATAAGCTCACGTTCGAACATGCCATCGACAACGGCGGCGACCTCACCGACCACTTCGTCAAGGGCACATTCGACGAACTCTACATCGTCTATAACGAATTTAAATCGGCCATTCAACAGCGCGTGATCGTGGAAAAACTGTTCCCAGTCGATACCGCAGCCGAGTTTGGGGCAGCACAAGCGGAAAGCACCACCGGCGGCAGCTATTTATACGAGCCGGACGAAGCCGATCTGTTGAACGTATTTATTCCAAAACATTTCCAGACACAAATGTTTCGTGTCCTCTTGGAATCTGCCGCGGCGGAGCATGGCGCCCGTATGGCGGCGATGGACGGTGCGACTCGGAACGCAGGCCAGTTGATCAAGAAAGTGACCTTGCATTACAACAAAACCCGCCAAACTGCCATTACCAAAGAATTGATGGACATCGTCGGCGGGGCCGAAGCGCTGAAATAGTCCGCCACGTTGAAGAAGGAGTGAGCCGTGAGCATTGGAAAAGTCATTCAGGTCATCGGACCAGTCGTGGACGTGGAGTTTCCTCCCGGACAACTGCCGAACATTTACAACGCGCTGAAAGTCATTCAGGAAGAGAATAAGGCAGCCGGCACCCCGGCCGTTCGTATTACTCTAGAAGTCGCGCTGCACCTCGGTGAAAACCGTATCCGCAGTATCGCGATGTCCACGACTGACGGTCTTACACGCGGGATGGATGTGCAGGATACCGGCGCGGCAATCTCCGTGCCGGTCGGCCGCGAAACATTGGGCCGATTGATCAACGTGTTGGGCGAACCGGTCGATGAGATGGGTCCGATCAAGACAACCAAGACCTATCCGATTCATCGGCCTGCGCCAAGTCTCGAAGATCAAGACACCAAGACCGAAGTCCTCGAAACCGGCATCAAAGTCATCGATCTTCTCGAGCCCTACAGCAAGGGCGGCAAGGTCGGTCTCTTCGGCGGCGCCGGAGTCGGCAAGACCGTCATCATCATGGAGCTCATCAACAACATCGCCTTGCACCATGGTGGATTCTCGGTGTTCGCTGGCGTCGGTGAACGGACCCGCGAAGGAAACGACCTCTGGCACGAAATGCAGGAGTCCAAAGTCATCGATCCCACGGACTTCACCAAGTCGAAAGTCTCACTGATCTATGGCCAGATGAATGAGCCCCCTGGAGCTCGTTTGCGTGTCGCCCTGACAGGACTCTCCGTTGCCGAATATTTCCGCGACGAAGAGAACCAGGATGTGCTGCTCTTCGTGGACAATATCTTCCGGTTTACGCAAGCCGGTTCGGAAGTATCTGCGTTGCTCGGACGTATGCCGTCTGCCGTCGGCTATCAGCCAACCCTCTCGACTGAGATGGGGCAACTACAAGAACGCATCACCTCGACCAAGCGTGGTTCCATTACCTCGGTCCAAGCCATCTATGTGCCGGCCGACGACTTAACCGACCCGGCGCCGGCTACGGCCTTCGCCCACTTGGACGCAACGACGACGCTATCTCGACAACTGGCTGAATTGGGGATTTATCCAGCAGTCGATCCGCTCGACTCCACTTCTCGTATTCTCGATCCACAAGTCATCGGCGAAGAGCATTATAAGGTTGCTCGAGGAGTCCAGTCTGTTTTGCAGCGGTACAAAGATCTCCAAGACATTATCGCCATTCTCGGTATGGACGAATTATCGGAAGACGACAAAATGGCGGTGGCCAGGGCTCGGAAGATTCAGCGCTTCTTGTCGCAGCCATTCCACGTGGCTGAAGCCTTTACCGGTTCACCAGGCAAGTATGTGAAGCTCAAAGACACCGTGCGAAGCTTCAAGGAAATTCTCGCAGGCAAATATGACCACCTCCCAGAACAGGCCTTCTACATGGTCGGCCCGATCGAGGAAGTGATCGCGAAGGCAGAGAAAATGGGAGTAAAGGTATAGTAGCGGGCGAGCTGAGCGTCCTCCTGGCTCGCGCAACGCACGGTCTCGGAAGACCCTCGTGAGGCGCGCGCAGTAGAGGACGCATCGATCCTCTCGCTCTCTGAGTGGAAGTAAGGAAATAGGAAGAAAATGGCAGGGAAGATTCTATTAGAAGTGGTAACGCCGGAGAAGTTGCTCTTGAGCCAGCAGGTGGATGAAGTCATCGCACCAGGTTCAGAAGGCGAATTCGGCGTATTGCCAGGACATTGTCATTTTCTTTCGACCTTACGCATCGGTGAGCTTCGCTATCGAGTCGGAGACCAGACCACACATATGGCGATTCTTTGGGGGGTTGCAGAAGTCACACCGACCAAAGTCACCATCATGGCCGAGATCGCCGAGAAGGCAGAAGACATTGACGTAGAGCGGGCTCAGGCGGCATTCGTGAAGGCCGAACAGCAGCTCAAGGCCGGCGGGCTGCCCTCTGAAGTGAAAGAAGCAGAAATCAGTCTCGAAAAAGCCAGACTCCGTAAAAAGATCGCCGACCGTGCTCGCAAGGTTCACGCATAGATCTCTGCTCCACATCGTTCAGACTCGCTCTTCTCCTCCGACGCCTCTTTGAGTAACCAGTTCGACACGCCTCCAGATTGCAATTTTGCCTCGCGCTACAGTAGCGTGGCCTGAACCTACTGGTGAGGTCGATTCGTCCAATGGTGACAGAATTTGTCGTAACGGCCGGTGAGCAGCCAAAACGGTTGGATGTCTTTCTGGTCAATCGTGAGCCAAATTTATCGCGATCAGCCCTGCAACGATTAATCGGTCAAGGACGGGTGCGGATCAACGGTCAGGCCGTCAAGCCCAGCCAAAAGATCAAGCCAGGCGACAGTATCGCTTTCGACATTCCAAAAGCAGAGCCTCTAGAACTCAAAGGTGAGGCAATCCCTCTGGAGATCCTCTATGAGGACGATGTGTTGTTGCTCTTGAATAAGCCATCCGGCCTAGTTGTCCATCCTGCGCCTGGGCATTGGGCAGGCACATTGGTGAATGCCCTCCTCCACCACTTTCAGACCTCCGGCGGTACGGTCTCGACGATCGGAGGAAAAGAGCGGCCAGGTCTGGTCCATCGCCTAGACAAAGATACCTCTGGGGTGATGGTAATCGCCAAGACCGATGAGGCCCACCGCGCTCTTTCTGCTCAATTCAAACATCATACGATCACGCGTGTGTACGAGGCACTGATCACCGGTGTACCGAAAAAAGGACATGGATTGATCGAATTGGCCATCGGTCGGGACAGGAAGGAACGGAAAAAATTCTCCGCCCACACGGCGAGACCCAAGGAGTCCGTGACGGAATACAAGGTCGACCACCGATTCGGCAAACTGGCAGCCCATGTGCTCTTGTACCCGCGCACAGGCAGGACGCATCAACTCCGGGTCCATCTCACCTCTCTGGGCCATCCGATTCTTGGAGATCAGACCTATGGGGGGAAAAAAGTCTGCGAGGTCGAGGGCGTTGAGATCCCTCGGGTCATGCTGCATGCAAGGACTCTGGGATTCCGTCATCCCTCGACGGGGGAATTTCAAGAATACACAAAGCCCTTTCCCATCGATATGGAACAGGTGGTGCAGGCACTCGCTGCGCTCACGCCTCCTCTGGGTGCCAAGAAATCTTGACAGGCCTCTCAACTTGGCATAAGCAATGCCCCCGCGAAGGATGATGTCATGCAAACAGCCGATGTGCTCGACGCGATAGGTGGATTGGTGGCTCAATTGAAAATTTATGCCGCCAAGCTGCCACCAATTGTCCATTTGTCGGCCGTGCCGACCGGTGTAAAGCCTAAGGTTGAGGCAGTTGAGCAATATGAGGAGATTGTCTCTCGCTTCCGCAACCAGAGCTCTGGAACTGCCTATAAAGGTTTGAACGATTTATTTGTAGAATCGCTGGAGGCCTTCGAAGTCGGTCGGTTACTCGGCTCCGTCCAACCACTCTTGACGGTGCTCGACCATCTCGAACGGATGCAACGAGATAAAGAAATCGAGATTGGACGGAACGACGAAAAGCGAACAGGCGAGTATCGAGCGGTGCTGAACAAAATTCTTCCTGGCAACAAGCCTGAGTTAGACGGCGCAGGGCGAGGGATGTAATTGAGCCCGTGAAGCGTTCAACCCTCAGTTGTCAACTTCTTGAGCGAAGAGCTATCTGAGAGAACATCCTAAGACTGAGAGCTGATTGCTGTATGCTGACAAGTCTATAGTCAGTGGCCCATTTTGGGGCCAGCCGCATTGGCTCCCTGCGAAACGAGAGCGAAGCGACTGTTCGACCCACAGTGTGGACACTTGGCTCGAACAGTCGCCTCATCAAGGAGTTCATATTGATCCTCTGTAAGCCACATCAGTTGAGCGCACTTGGGGCAGCTACGGACTTGCGTTGTCATGATGTTCCTCGTACACTCCGCGTGATTTTTAATGCTCTCTCTGGGAGATAATCTAGTACAAGATGCCCCCAACCCTCAAGCCCGCCATCACCTTTGCCGAGAAGAAAGACCTCGACCCAGCCAAGCTCGTCCGTCTCTACCAGCAAGCACCCTGGGCTAAAGGACGGACCCTTGAAGACGCACGTGAGATGTTGCGCCACACCGATGTGGCCGTGACAGCTTGGGAAGGTGAGGTGCTGATCGGATTCGGGCGGGTTTTAACGGATTATATCTACAGGGCAACCATCTGGGATGTGATCGTCGATAAAGCCTACCAAGGCCAGGGCATCGGCACCGATATCGTCCGACGTATCCTGAATCACCCCCGCCTCAAGAAAGTTGAGCTCTTCTGGCTCTGCACCCGCATGCCAGGATTTTACGAGAAGCTTGGCTTTAGCTCAAAAGAACAGACCGGCCTGGTCTGGAGCCGGTCGAAACAAGACAAAGCTGATTAGCTCACGTTATTTCAATCAAGACCTGCTGTCTCTCTCCTTCAACGGCTTTGACGTGGAATCCCCTGAGTATGGAGATTCCCACGTCCCTTACCCTGCCAGGAATATTTGCTTCCTAAAAGAAGAGTTTGGCGCCGAAAAGAAATCCGAACGAAGAGGCATTCCAATCGTTGTTGCGGACCCCGTCCACGGTCGCATGTCCGTCATTTCGCTTATAGGCCATTTCTGTGTTCAGCGCGAACTGTTTGGTCAGCATGTAGTCGGCGCCCCATCCGAGTCGCCAGGCGAAGGTGTTGCTCGGTGAGATGCGAGTGGAGCTGTTTTCGCCGAAACTGTTCACATTGACCCCGAAGCTCATATTGGCATAGGGGCTGATCGGCCCAAATCGCACCGGGCGTACCTCGACTGTCGGCAGCACCGATATGGTGTCTTGATGCCCCCAGTCCCGGAAGGGGCGATCCTGGTCCACGGCGTGACGTTCCCACTCTAGCATCATGCCGACCAAGAGCCAGGTATTGAGACTGTACAACCCCTGGAAATTCACCAAGGAGCCCACGTCTGTCGAGCTGTTAGCAGTTAACGATTGAGTTAAGGGCGCAAAGCCTGCCCGCATACCGAGCACGAATTTTCCTGGCTCTATGCCGCCCTGTTCCATCTTCCACTCTTCCGCCATCGCTTGGCTGCCAAAGATGAGCGCGCTTGTCAGCAGGACCCCCAGCAAACCCACACGAGCCAAATTGAGATCCATATTTATAAACCCTCCTTGGTGTAATGATGTAAATAGACAATGGGATACAGTCACGCGAAATGGTGGTGCAAGATTGGCACCTCTATTCCCCTTGAGAGTCGAATATTGTCTGAAAAGACAGAATATGTCTGATCAATATTGATCGGTTTCGAAGAAGTAAGATGGGAACCGCGACATTCTATTTTGAGATCACGATTAGTCCCTGCGCTGGTTATTCGCTCTTACGATTGTGGAAAAATGAATCATGAATGGCACAGTCACTGTACGCATAACCCTACGGTCAGGTGTCGAAGCTGACTAATGCGCGTGGGCCGGTGCTATACGTTTTATTCTCTTCGGAGAGAAAAGCACCGAGATGAAGAAGATGGTTGTGGCGAGGAGGACAATCGCAGGGCCTGATGGTACATCCCAGGTGGCAGAGATCACCACACCACCGACGGCTGTAGTGACACCGATCACGATGGAATAGAGGGTGAGTGTCCTGAGGCTGGAGGTCAGTTGATAGGCCGTTGAGGCAGGAATCAGAATCATGGCAAAGACCAGAATGGCACCGACCGTTTTCAGCGAGACGACGACGGTCAGGGCAACCAGGGTGAGCAGAAGAAAGAACATCCGTCGTGCTGGAACGCCAGAGGCTTCGGCCATTTCTTGATCGAAGGCAATAAAATACAGCTCCTTCGAGAATAGCAATATCAGGCCGAGCACGAGAACACTCAATCCGCCGATGATGCGCAGCTCTTCGCTGGTGACCGAGAGTACGCTCCCGAATAGATAGCCATACACTTCCGCATTGTAGGTTTTCATCAAGCCAATGAAGAGAATCGCTAAGGCCATTGTCGTGGTATAGAGAATGCCGATCGAGACGTCCAGTTTCATCCGGCCTTTTTCTTCAACCCAGCCCGTGATCCAGACCGTTGCAAGACCAAAAATAATTGCCAGCATCAGCGGCGGCCAGCCCATAAGATACCCCAGCGCCACACCGGCAAAAGCCGCATGCGCCGTCCCTGCCCCAACAAACGCGAGCCCTCGTAGGACGACGAACACCCCGACGACCGAGCAGAGCCCTCCTACCATCGCGGCGGCGAGCAGAGACCGTTGCATGAAGTCGTACGTGAAAAGCTCAATCATGGTGCCGCCTGGTCAATGATGATGGTGATAGTCCTCGACGATGATGAGATCTTTGTCTGTAATCACCAGGTCCTTGCCGTAAACCTGGCTAAGGATCTCAGGCTTCAGGACATCCACTGGCGGCCCAGCGGCATACAGGCGTGTCTTGAGGAGCACGAGCCGGTCTACCCGGGAACGGATCATATTGATGTCATGCGTGATCAGCACAATGGTAAGCCTCAGCTCATCGTGCAGGTGTTCGACGAGTTCAATCACATTATGCTGAGCGGTCATATCCAGCCCGGTCGTCGGCTCGTCGAGCAGGAGGACTTTGGGCTGTTGAGCTAACGCCCGCGCGATAAAGACCCGTTGCTGCTGACCGCCGGAGAGATGGCCTAGAGCCGTGTCTTTGTGCTTGTCCATCTCAACATGGGAGAGTGCCTCCATGGCGATCGCTCGATCTTTCGACCCTGGGCGCGTGAAGAGGCCCAAGGCTCCATATCGACCCATCATGACCGTTTCAAGAACCGTCACCGGGAAGTTGCGATCGACGACGCCTTTTTGCGGAAGGTAACCGATCTTGGCCCTGTGATGGCAACGTAATGCATCACAGGCACAATCGAAGATATGGAGATGGCCCTCAACGGGAGCCATAAGTCCTAAAATGGCGCGGCAGAGTGTAGTTTTCCCGGATCCGTTAGGACCGATGACACCGACGAACTCGCCCGCATTGATGGAAAGCGAGATATCCTTGAGCGCGATGACGCCGGGGAATCCAAACGAAGCATGGTCAAACCGAATGATAGGCTCGAGGGACTCTGACACGGAACCAGGCGCTCCTTCCGGCGCAAAAAGATGGCCCGTAGAGCCGTTACGGAGACTCTAGAGCGTTGACCAATTGGAGCACATTATAGCGGAGCATGTCGAGGTAGGTCTCGGTCCCGGGTAGGCCTCCCGGTAACGTGGTCAACACGATGACTTTGGTCTTCGTTTCTTTTGCCAATAGATCTGGCAGCTTTTGACTGAGCTGAATCTCCGAGACGATGACTTTGATCCGGTCTTTCTTGATCTTGCCGATCAGAGTCTGAAGCTGAAGGGCTGAGGGCTCTGAGCCGGATTGCATTTGAATCGTTGCAGCAACGTCGAAGCCAAACCGCCTTGCGAAGTATGGCCAGGCCGGATGATGTGCGACAAATCGACGATCGGCCAGGTGTGCGATCCGCTCACTCAACTTCGCCCGTAATTGGTCCAGTTGCCGAAGATACGAGGCCTGATTGGATCGAAACTCCGTCGCATGCACGGGATCTGCCTGAATAAGCGCTTCCGTAATATGACGCATCATGGTCATAGCATTCTCAGGATCCATCCATACATGAGGATTTCCCTGTTCGTCTTCTCCGCCAGCATGACTCGCTCCTTCGTGGCCAGATTCGTCGCGGAGCAATGCGATGCCTTTGGAAGTGGTGACGACACGGAGCGAGGAACTGCCGGCATTCTTTACCAATGAGGAAACCCAGACCTCGAGGCCGATACCAACTTCGAACAACACCCGAGCCTTCCGAACGGCGACAAGATCGCTCGGTTTAGGGGAATAGGTATGTTCGTTCTCATAGCCGCTCAGAAGGGATATCACGTGGACATAGGGTCCACCGACTTGCTCAGTCAGGTCCTTCAAAACGGGAATGGTCACCACGATATTGAGAGGTTCAGTCGGTGGAACAGCAAGAACAAGAGGTGCCGTGAGCAGGCCCTGACTGATGAGAATAGCCCACAATAGGAGCGCCCGTCGCAAATCCAACATAATGGGCGCGGACGGTAACATTGGGTTCCCTAGTTGTCAACGGAATGCCTGAAGATCTGTACCACTGTACTGGAGTGCATGAGCCAAGGATATGAGGTTCTACCCCACAGCATATCAGGCAGGAGGCAGCCTGAAAAACGGCTACTATTTACCCTGGTGTTCCCTGCCTCGTAGGCCATATTGATAATTGACTTTTTTCGCCCCCCCCAGTATGCTCATTCCCTTTCCAACAGAAGGAGTTAGGGGCATGAAAGTCATTCTACAAGAAACGATGGAAGGGGTCGGCCACCTCGGCGATCTCCTCGATGTCAAAGACGGATATGCACGGAACTTTCTACTTCCACGCAAAAAAGCAGTACTAGCCGACAGCCGCAGCATCAAAGCGTTTGAGCATATCAAGCGCGTGGCGGCCGAGCGGGCAAAGAAAGAAAAAGTCGAGATCGAAACCCATGCCAAGAGCATCTCAGCCGTGTCCCTGACGATGGAGACCAAGGTCGGCAAGGACGACAAGATGTTCGGATCGGTCACGGTCAAGGACATTGCAGAAGGATTGGCTGAAAAGGGATTTGTGGTGGATCGGCGCAAGATCCAGCTGGAGCAACCGATCAAAGAACTCGGCACCTTCACCGTGCCGATCAAACTCCCGCGAGACGTGACCGCAACGGTGGTCATCCATGTCGTGAAGAAACAGGAAGCCGAAGCGGCCCCTGCCGAGGCCTAAGAGGGAATACGTCGTCATGAACGATGCGGTTGGTTCCTTAGACGCACTCAAAGCCACAGACCCGGATGTCTATGCCGCGATTGCCGCCGAGGAGGAGCGTCAGCGTAACAAGCTGCTCCTGATCGCTTCGGAGAATTTCGCCAGCCCCGCTGTCCTAGCCGCTCAGGGCTCCCTCATGACGAATAAGTACGCCGAAGGGTACCCGGGTAAACGGTACTATGGCGGCTGTCAGCACGTGGACACCGTCGAATCTCTCGCCATCGATCGCTGTAAGCAGATTTTCGGCGCCGAGCACGTGAACGTGCAACCCCACTCAGGGTCGCAGGCCAATATGGCAGCTTATCTGTCCGTGCTGAAGACTGGCGACACCATCCTGGGGATGGATCTCGCGCAAGGCGGTCACCTCACTCACGGTAGCAAGGTCAATTTCTCAGGAATCCTGTTTCGCGCATTTTCCTACGGCGTAGACCGCGAGACCGAAACCATCAACTATGACGCGGTGCAAAAGCTGGCCGAAGAATGCCGGCCACGTATGCTCGTCGTAGGCGCCAGTGCCTATGCGCGTACCCTGGACTTTCCACGATTTCAACAGATCGCTAAATCGGTCGGCGCGTATTTGATGGTCGACATCGCCCACATCGCCGGCCTGATCGCTGCGGGACTCCATCCGAATCCTATCCCCTATGCCGACTTTGTCACGACGACAACCCACAAAACCCTGCGGGGACCTCGTGGTGGCGTGGTCATGTGCAAGGCCGAGCATGCAAAAGCGGTCGACAAATTTATCTTCCCCGGAATGCAAGGTGGCCCCTTGATGCATGTGATCGCAGCCAAGGCCGTCGCGTTCAAGGAGGCTCTCTCGCCCTCTTTTACGCGGTACCAACAGCAGGTCATCGCCAATGCAAAAGTACTGGCCCAAGGGCTCCTCGACCGAGGATATAAGATCGTATCGGGCGGTACGGATACTCATCTCATGTTGGTGAATCTGTCCAACAAGAGCATTACCGGCAAAGAGGCGGATGCCGCGTTGGACGCCGCCGGCATTATCGTGAACAAGAACGCTGTGCCCTACGACGAAAAACCACCAGCCGTGGCCAGTGGCATTCGATTGGGAACTCCCATTGTCTCGACCCGAGGGATGCGGGAAGCCGAGATGAAAGAGATTGTAGACTTGGTCGACCAGGTACTGCAGCATCGGCAAGATCCCGCAACGCTCGAGAAAGTTCGCACGCAGGCCAAAACGCTCTGCAGCCGCTTTCCGATCTTTCACACCTACTAAGCCGCGTCAGACGGGGCAGGATCACCGCCTGTGAAATGTCCGTTCTGCGATGAACTCGAAGACAAAGTGGTCGACTCGCGTATGGCGAAGGAAGGCGAAGTCATTCGCCGCCGACGCGAATGTCTCGGCTGTAAACGTCGCTACACGACCTACGAGCGTGTTGAAGAAATCCTTCCCGTGGTGGTAAAAAAGGACGGCCGCAGGGAGTCGTTCGACCGTTCCAAAATTCTCGCCGGTCTCAAGAAG
>JBDSKU010000223.1:0-10837 GCA_039916745.1 Nitrospiraceae bacterium | reverse complement strand
GTTTGTCGTCGTCGCTTCCGATTCTGTTTCTGCGGACGACCTCCTCACACATTGCCGGCGCTACCTGGCCGCCTACAAAATGCCCAGAAAGGTTGAGTTTCGCACCGAACTTCCTAAGACCCTTCTTGGGAAGACCCTGCATCGGGTCTTGCGTGTGGAGGAGCGGACGCGCGCCCCTCTCCAGCGTTCCTAGGTGCGGCAGAAGGAGGCACGCGAGGTGAACTGAACCGTCTCTGAAGACATGGCAGCGCTGCGACATGCTGGGCAATAGCAAGTGCGGCGGAGAGCCCAGGCGATTCGATGCCGATCAGATTGATCAGCGGCGGGTCTTCCCGGTCTACCGAGATGATGAAGTCGCTTTTCTGTCCGTCTGGGGAAACCACGCGTGGGCGTATCCCCGAATAGGCCCAGCAAAGATCGCGTTCCTCTAGATCTGGCAGAAATTTTTGCACGGCCTCGACGAATTGGCCCGGTGGTGTCTTGTATGAGGTGTAGTCTGTCTTGCCTTCGATTGGCACCTCATTCGGTCCCACGAACAACTGTCCATTCGGTCGGGGACTGAAATGAATCCCCTTACCGGTCGCGTGAGGAGGCAACGCTGGATACACAAGGCGTCGGATGAGATGTTTCTTCGCTGGAGCGACCAACTCATAATACTCACCTCGCAGCAGGCGGATGGTATACTTTTTATTGTGTAAGGCGAGAGCGGCAATGTCGTCGGCGTAAAGGCCTGCGGCATTAATCACGCACGCTGCGCGGATATTCTGACGATCGGTGGCGACGATGTACGAGGTGACATCTTCATCGATGCCTATCACCCGGTTATTGAACGAGAATTCGGCACCGGTCGATTCCGAATCGGTGCGAAGAGACTCGACGAAGGCCAGAGAGTCTATGACTGCGACGCTTGGGATGATGATCCCGCCGCAGGCTCGGAGATTCGGCTCCCACGCACGCAACCCCATGGGCGTCACGAACGACATGCGAATGTTCGTCTTCCACGCGTTGACCCATAGCCGCCGCAGCATGGCGATCTCACGCCACAGACCCCGCCGGACATCCGCCCACGAAATGGCGATGACCATCCCCATGCTGAGCAGCGGGATGCCATGTTGTCTTGCATACGAGACGGCCAAGGCACTGCCCTCTCGAGCCAGCTGGCCTTTCAGTGAGTGGGGATGCTCGTGGATTCCGCTATGGAGCACTCCACTGTTGCGCCCACTGGTTTCCTCTCCAACCCTCGCGTGCTGTTCAAGGACGACGATGCGCAGCGGGCTGTTGCGGTGCCGATGCCCCAACTCCCTGGCAATCGCACAACCGACAACCCCAGCGCCCACGATGCAGACATCATATGTGTTCATCGAGTCAGCTCCATTGAATCCAGGCTCAGGTGGAGCGAATCGTGATCAGCGCGCTTTCGCTCATCCACGGATTGGGCTGCGAAGCAGTGCGCTGCCCGTACCACATAGGTATTCCGGGCACGCCAGGCAGGAGCATTCGCATGGCTGATCATCAAGCGAAGATGTACGGGAACATCCTGTTTGTCTTTTGCGGAGGGGGATGTAAGGCCGTCTTCCAGGCGGTTGCGGCCAGGGAATTGGTTCATGCCGGTTTCAGTCCCACCCATATCGTGAGTGCCTCTGCCGGAACGTGCAATGCGCTCGGGTTGGTTGAGAGTCCCGGCACAGCCGGAGCCGAGAAAACGCTCCGTATCTGGGAAGACTATATCACCTCCCCCGAAGCAATCTACGAAGTCCATCCATTCATCCGGGAGAAAATGGCACGTCTCTTAGGGGTGTTTCCACAAGTCGCTCACGGCTGGGGGCCAAGCGGATCGATTCTCCATGATCTGAAGCGGGCCCTCAAGTTTTTGCCGTTGGTGATGTCCTTTTGTGCCCGCATGCCGTTTCGCGCCGCAGGCCGCACCGTGAGCTTCGTGTTTCGCCTCATGGATGCCTTTGCATCCCCGAGCAAGTCGTTTCGACGACTCGTGCAGGCGCCTGAAATCCAAGAGGCGTTCAACGAGGTGGATAAGTATTTTGAGCTCAAGAGGATGAAATCCTTCCTGGATCCATTCCCGCTCTTGGCCAGACTCGGTGAGGAGTTCGATCTGCAGAAGGTGCTCACAAGCCCCATCGTCTGGCACATCCTCGCTGAACGATACGAAGACGGTGCGACCGTGGTCTTTTCCAATAAAGACCCCGATCTGGCGATGGACGGGAGCGAGGACGCACGAAGCCGGAAGGCGACATACGACCGCTTCTTTACACGTATTCGCGCGTCCATGGCCCTTTACCCGTTATTCGAGATGGTGGAAATGGACGGCTATCGGTACCTTGATGCCGATCTCGCAAACCCTCTCCCCGTCGAGGAAGCCTTCAGTCTGGGATGCGATACGATCTTCCTATTCCTCAATGTTCCTAAGCAAACTGTTCGTATCGAGCCAAATCCTCTGCGAGACCTGCTGGAATTGAACGACCTCTTGCGATTAAACGAGCGGTATATTCACCATCGCGTCAAGGAAGCCCAGATAAAGGCCAAGGAGCATGGCGTCAACCTGTTTATCGTCCGCCCGGACGAAATCCCTCCCGGACTCGGATTACTGGAGATTGATCGCAAGGTGATCGAACAGGTGAAGATCCGAGAGCGAACCAGGATGAAGGCCTATCTCGAAAATCTGGAGGCGAACAATCTTCGGTTTGCGCCACTGATCCAGTAGCCTCAATGTGATGTACCGCTTGGCGTAGCTTCAGGAGCCCCCCATGCAGAGGGTGTTGAGAATCGGCCATCGTGGGGCCGCGGGATATGCGGCGGAAAACACCTTGGCTGCGATTCGGAAAGGGATCGCCCTCGGAATCGATTTTATAGAGGTCGACATACGTTGCACCGCGGACGGGGTGCTCGTGATCCTCCATGATGAGACGGTCAATCGGACCACCAATGGGAAGGGCCGGGTCGATCGCTTGTCACTGCGGGAAATCAAGAATCTGAATGCTGGGAACGACGAATCCATTCCAACGCTTGAGGAAGTGCTCAACGTGGTCAAGGGAAAAGTAGGGCTCATGGTGGAACTCAAGATCACAGGAGCGGCTCGGCAGGTGGTTGAAGCGGTGCGTGAGGCTGAGTTCAGAGGGCCTGTCATCTATGCGTCTTTCTTGCACGAAGAGCTGGCACCTGTTCGGGCATCCGACCCGTCGGCCTCTCTCATGGTGCTCTTCGGCAGACTGCCCAGAACTCCCGTGGCCTGCGCGATCGCGTATGGACCTTCACACGTCGGTCTCCGGCACGACACCGCCACGCCCGCGCTCGTAGACACATTTCATCAGGCGGGCCTGCGCGTCTTTGTCTACACGGCAGACGCGCTCGACGACATCCGGCACGCACTCTCTCTCGGTGTTGACGGCATCATCTCGAACTTTCCTGACCGCATTGCTCCCCCATAGGTCCCTTCCTCGTTCCCTCTTGTCCAGGCACGCCTCGATCTATGTGCCGAACACCATCTCGCCGAATATATTGCCGCCTGGTCACAATCCATCACCGACCATCCAGTCTATTCGCCCTGGAAGTTGCGGCATCACAATCGACACGCCTCCCGGGCCGATTCAAGCAGACTAGAATCGGTACTGAAGACTGAGTGACGTATTCGTATTGAAAAAATCCCGCGTTCCGGCATTCGATGATCGCTGACTCCGCTGAAATCCCAAGGTCATCGCCGCGGCCTGACTCACCTCATAGCGCAGCTCGGCAGACCCCTGATGCGTCGTATCGACTACGCCGCGATTCGAATCCCCGGCAATCTCACTGGTGAATACTTTCCGCCTGTAGGCATACCCGACCGTCACGGACTAGACAGGGTTCAGGAGGACCGTTGCTCCCACCGACGCAAAATGCTGGCGATAGGACACATCGTCCTTGAATTGAGCCTCCTGCCGCCCGTCGGCGAGTCCCCGTTCGTAGAGGTAGGCCGTCGCCAGCATAAGCCGGGAATTGATCCTCCACTCCAGCTGCGGCCCCGACGTCCAGAACGTCGTGTCCCGCTCGGCAAACACGTCATTGAATTGGCGGAGCCCGTAGCGGCCGACCAACGTGGCCGTTAGAAAGTCGGTGAGACGGCGTTCCAGCTGTAGCCGCCAGATGTGGGACGTGACCCGCTCTTCTTCATCCAAACGCTGGCCGGTACGCCGTTCAACATTCGGGCCCAAGAAAAGATTCGGCACATAGCGATAGCGGAACAAGAGGGACGTCTCAGGGTCGAGCGCCTGCTTTAACTGAATCCGGTAGTTCCCGTGATTGAAGAGGGGATTGTCGGTAAAAATGGAGCCATGCGCTTTGAGCGAGACTTCGGTCGGACCGAAATTGGTGGGACTTGAGGTATGGCGCACGTCAAGAGACGGCTCCCAGACAACATCGCTGGGCTTCTGCACCGGCACAATGGCTGGCTGGCTGGGATCTTCACTCAAACTCAGCCGTCTGGCCGAGGACAATTCAAATACGTTGTCGGTGTAGAGGACCTTGGCCTCCGCGATGGCGGACCAGTCGGCCGCTGCATCGTGGGGCGCGAAGACGAGAGTACTGAATAATAGAAAGGAGAGACCGCCGAGAATCAGGCGACATGAGCGCGAACCGCGTTTCACGGACGACCGAATGACCGCACGTAGAGCAACACGTGCCAGGCTTCTTCTTCAGTGAGGACCAGGGGGATGAACGAGGCCATATCGGTCCCCGGACTGCCATTTTTGAGGATCCAAATCAGTTCGCCGTCCGTCCTCGCCGCCTGCCATACTTTGTCGGTGAAATTGCGTGGCAGCTTGCCGACAAGGCCGGGAATGTCTCCGAACCCCTTTCCATCCTTACCGTGACAGGTGACGCAAAAGGCTTTCCCATGAAAAATAGTCTTCCCTTTTTCAACATTCTCGGGCGTCGCCTCGAAGGGGTTTGTCCAGGTCCTGGCTTCCTCAATCTTGTCGATCGGCACTCGAGGCCTAAGTACCGCCTCATCGGCTCCAAAGACCGGGATATCCCACGAACCGACTGCCACCGTTACACAGACTGCGCACAGAAGGTATCGATGCATCGCCCGTCCTCTCGTCTTACCATCGATCATGGACATTGCAACATCAACAGGGACCAGCCTCGCCCATAGAGAACGAGGCTGGCCTCACTATCGGTCCTACTTATCAGAATGTCCGGGGAACTTATGCCCGAGGGATTGCGGGAAGGTCACGGTGCCATCCGGGAATTCCTGTCCATGCTGCCACAGGTGATAGATCACTCCGTCTGTCCCTGCTGCAACTTCTGCCACCTTGGCAGCCTGATCGGCCGGCATGTCGAGGATCTGGACGCGGCCCGTGGCAATCTCGACTTTATGATCGTGGAAATGGCGGTGCCACTGGATGGCGGGTAATTTCCGGGTGAGATCCTTCGAGACGAAATACTCGATGGCAACTAACTTAGCTTTAGGGTCCGTGGAATCGAATAGCAAACACTGGAGAATCTGGTCTGAGATCCCCTTGCAGTAGTGATGGAACGGCCCGCCCGGAGTCCCGTCGGCCATCATGTGCGGCGCTTGCACGTGAATATCGAATCCTTCGACCGGAGATTTTGGCTCCCCGCTGACCGCCTTCTGCGGAGCCACTCCGGCACATCCGATCGCCGCAACCGCGATCATGGTAAGCAGTCCTTTTCTCATCACAATAGACCTCCTGCGTTTGGGGTTGGAAACCGTGGCCTTTATCTGTTACCCAGGCTCACATGGCCCATGACCATGTGACTGACTATGGGAGTCATTGGGGCCCAAAAGGATTCATCTAATTTTTAGGAATTTTGGGGAGCTGAAATGGAATCGGTTCCCCGGTCAGAGCCTTCAGGAACGCCACGAGATCGGCCTTTTCTTCGGAAGTCAGGTTGAGCAGCTTGACGAGCGGGCTGAGATTCGAATTGGTTCCGCCTCCCGCGTTAAAAAAATCCACCACTTCTTCAAGCGTCTTGAAGGCTCCATCATGCATGTAGGGAGCGGTCTCAATAATGCTCCGCAGCGTCGGCGTCTTGAACGCGCCTTTGTCCTTCTCCGCCTTGGTCACCTCATAGCGGCCCAGGTCTTCCTTTAACGGGCCGACCTGAGGAACCCCCAGGTTGTGGAATTGGTTGTCGGTGAAATTCGGTCCACTGTGACAAAGGATGCAGCGGGCCTTGCCTTTGAACAGGGCCATCCCTCGCACGGCGGACTCATCCATGGCCTTCGCATCACCGGCCACGTATTTGTCGAAGGAAGAATTCGTAGAAATAATGGTGCGCTCATAAGCGGCAATCGCCTCAGCAAGCCCTTGCAGATTGACCTCGGTCCCAAAAATAATTCTGAACTGCTGCTGGTAGCCCTTAATCTTACTCAGCTTACTCACGACATGCTCGTGCGTTTCGCCCATCTCGATCGAATTCTGAATCGGCCCGATGGCCTGTTCTTCCAGCGAGCGGGCTCGGCCATCCCAGAATTGCAGATGATTGAATGCCGTATTATAGACCGTGGGAGACTGACGCCCACCCACACCGCCATTGATCCCGATAGAGGTTTGGCGCGTGTCGGCAAATCCGGTCATCGGGTTATGACAAAAAGCACAGGAGATTGCGCCGCTCTTCGACAGACGGCCATCAAAATACAGTTGCTTCCCGAGGTCGATTTTCGCCTTGTAGTTCAGATTCGTGGAGGGTGTCGGAATCGACGTCGGGAGTGGGCCAATATCAGGAACCGTCACCCCATCGACCGTCACCGTTCCATGCGGCGCAGAGCCGGAAGGTGATGCCTCTGCCGACTTCAGATCGCCGAACAGACACAATAGGGTTGCAGAGACCACCAGCCTAGCCAGGCTGACCGCCAATGCTCGCTTTTTCGTCATACTCATTCCTCCAGGGTTCAGACCCATCACGATCTCACCAGTTCTACTGCGCCAGAACATACCATGGACCGATTCCTTTAGCAGGACCAACCGAGGAGAAAACTCGGTTGGTCCAAGACAGACCTTGAGAGTCTGCATATAGCGCTGTGCAAACTTATCTGAGGATGCTCAAAAAGTCCGTCCAGCAAGGCCGCAGCGAGCGAAGGCCCGAGGCGTACCCGTAGGGTACGTTGAGGGTCTGAACGACGCGAGAACGCCGCTGGCTGACTTTTTCAGCATCCTCACTATCGACCCACGGTCGATCTCATCAAGCTGTCCGCCTGAGGAGGCGAGAACCCCTGGTATCCTCTGTGGCGCTCGGCAAGTTCCAATACGGAGAACGGTTGACCGTCCACCAGTTCAGGCGCCGTGAAGATTTGCCGGAGCTGTCCACCGCGGGCTCCGATGATCTGACCGGTAAAGACCACCCCTTTGGTCTTCAGCCGCTCCATCGCCCGCTCGATATCTTCCACACGCACCGCCACATGATGAAAGACCTGGTCTCCAAATGTGTTGACCCAACCGGGGATGATGCTGGTGCGGCCCCGCTCGTCGGAATAGGCTTGATCCACGAAGAGCGCCGGGTATCCAACCTTCCGATAGACCTTCGCGTACCAGTCTTCATACTCGATCGTTTCGCTGTACCCATAACCCAGCCTCGTGAACTCCTCCGCACGCCGGTCGATATCCAGCGTCCGCAGCGTCAAATGGTCCGCGACCGGGTAGAAACCAACCCCCGCTTCATCCAGCAAGGCCCGTAGTACGTTGGCGGCCCAATTGCCTGAGACGTACGTCGCGATCATCCTCTCGATGAGCCCATCCAACTCCGCCGCGTGATCCATGTTGGCGACTCCTTTCCCTGATATCCCGTCATTCTCCGAATGTGATGCCCTGGGCCAACGGCAACTCGCCGCCCCAGTTGATCGTGTTTGTCTGCCGCCGCATATAGGCCTTCCAGGCATCCGAGCCGGCCTCGCGCCCTCCGCCTGTGGTTTTCTCTCCGCCGAACGCGCCGCCGATTTCAGCACCGGAGGTTCCGATGTTGATATTGGCGATCCCGCAATCACTTCCGACCGCGGAAAGAAACTGCTCGCTGTGTCTGATGTGGCTAGTGAACAACGCTGACGAGAGGCCTTGCGGCACATCGTTCTGCATCGCAATCGCTTCATCGAACGTCTTATAGGTCATGAGGTAGAGAATCGGGGCAAAGGTTTCTCGCTGCACGATCGGCCAACGGTTTTGCGCCAACACGATCGTCGGCTCGACAAAGTTTCCTGGACCGGGCAACACATGCCCGCCACAGAGAATCTCTCCCCCTTCTTTTTTGATCTCCTCGATGGCCTCTCGATACTTGTGCACGGCGGCCTGATCGATCAGGGGCCCCATCAGCATGCCCGGTTTGAGCGGATCGCCGAGCTGTACCTGTTTGTAGGCCGATACCAGCCGCGAGACCAATTCGCCATACCTCGTTTCATGCACGAAGAGCCGTCGCGTGGTGGTGCACCGCTGGCCGGCTGTGCCGACTGCACCGAACAAGATGGCCCGTATCGCCAGATCCAGATCGGCGGTTTCGTCGACGATGACGGCGTTGTTGCCGCTGAGTTCCAGCAACGTCCGTCCGAGTCGGGCTCCCACCGCTTGCTCAACTTGCCGACCGACCGGAACCGACCCAGTGAAGGAGATTAACGGGAGCCTCTCATCGCGCACCATTGTTTCGGCCAGATCCGTACGGTCTGTGATGACCAGCGAAAATATTCCTGACAGCCCCTGCTGTTCCATGACCTGATTGCACATCCGCTGAACGGCTACCGCACAAAGAGGCGCTTTCGGTGAGGGCTTCCATACCACGGTATCCCCGGCGATGGCCGCAATGAAGGCATTCCACGCCCAGACTGCCACGGGAAAATTGAAGGCTGTCATGACACCGATCGGCCCAAGCGGATGCCACTGTTCATACATGCGATGGCGGGGCCGCTCAGAATGCATGGTCTGGCCATACAACATGCGCGATTGGCCGACCGCGAAGTCAGCCATGTCGATCATCTCTTGCACCTCGCCATCACCCTCGGCCTTGATCTTGCCGACTTCCATCGATACGAGGCTGCCCAGCGCATCTTTGTTGTCCCGCAAGGCTTCTCCGATCAACCGGATCACCTCGCCACGTTTCGGCGCCGGCACCAAGCGCCATTGTGCGAATGCCCGCTGCGCCTCCCCGACCACCCGCTCGTAGTCGGCTTGCGTGGCCGGAACCACCCTGGCAATGACATCTCCCGTCGCAGGATTCCTAGAATCGAGCCGGCTCTCGACGGACAGGGACGACCACCAACCGGCTCCTATGCTGGCCCCTGGATTCACGCCCCTGAGCCCCAGCTCTGTCATGATCTCCAATGGCTGCTTCATCGGTATGAGGCTCCAAACCGGTTTTCGAGAAAATCGTGCAGCGGGAACGACTCCTGAGTCACGAACCCCTTATACCGCTCAGGAGTTTGGAGCACGAGGTCCGCGACGGCACAGAGGCTCGAAGCGGTCGTCACTTGAATGGCGGACCAGAGCTTCCCTTTAATACATTGGGGATAGATTTTTTTCACATAGTTCTCCTCAAACAACGCGCCTTCCCTCCGCCCCGTCACGGAGGCATAGATCAGCACGACATCTTGCAATGTCTGCGGAATCGCTTGTTCGAGGATGCGCTTGAGCATGTCCCGATCCTCGTTTAGCTTGAGATCGTTCATCAACAGGTGAATTTTCTCGCAATGGCCCGGATACCGGAGCGTCTTGTAGTTCATGGTCCGGACCGTTCCCGCATAGGTATCTGCCAGCGTGCCTAATCCTCCCGACGTGTTGAACGCCTCATACAGAAGCCCATCCATCTCGATCGTCTCATACCCTTCAAGAGGCTGGAGGGGCACCTTCTCGCCTCCCTCAATGCCATAGCAAATGTTGCCGTACTCATTGATCAGCCCATCGGTCGACCAGGTCAGCGAGTACTTAAGGGCGTTACTAGGATGCACAGGCAGAGCTCCAACCCGCATTTTGACCGTATCCACCCGATCGAAATGGGTGATCAGGTCCTGCGTCACAATGCTAATGAAACCGGGAGCCAGACCGCATTGCGGCACAAAGGCCTGCGGTGAGTCGGCACTCAGGACCTTGACCTGATTGGTGACCTCGACGTCCTCCGTCAGGTCAAAATAGTGCAGCCGATGTTCCCGTGCTAATCCCGCGACAATCGGATTGCAGAAATAGGGGAGGCTCGACAGGACCGCATCGAATCGATGCGCCGTGAGGTATGCGCTGATGGTGTCAGGATGCCGGACATCGAGAAGCAGGGGAGTGACTCGCGAGAGACCGAGTTCACGAACAAACCGCGTGGAGGCATCAAGGCTGATATCCCCAAGCGTGACCTCATAATCACCGCTCTCCGATAAGAGACAGGCAACCAGAGACCCAATCTTTCCAGCACCGAGGATCAGCGCACGATGCATGGGAGACCTCACATGTTATAAGTATACTCCTGACTTAGAGCCCAATGAACATCTCGATAGAGGTTCCATTGGCAGCAGAGTTGCTCCCACTCGATGTCCTCCCTTGACGAGGAACCGTCCGTATCCACAGAACGATTGAGACCCTGGCCTACGAAAATAGTCTGTCCTTACCGACAGAACTAGGCCGGTGCCGGTACGAGTCTACGCGAGGGGCAATGGTCTAATTCATTGATTTTACTGATGGTCCGAGCTGTGAACGGGGAAAGGAGTTTGTGATAGGCTGATACACAACCAGGAGCGCCGATCATGTTGCGCATGCCTTCTCGAGTCGTGCTCCCCTTCGGCTATCGAATTTCCGTACGCCAGCTTTCCGATACCGACATGGACCGTCGGGACCCCGATGCCGACGGCATCTGGGACGAC
>JBDSKU010000222.1:0-3118 GCA_039916745.1 Nitrospiraceae bacterium | reverse complement strand
GCTACAAGTGACCCTATGCCTATGCCTTCGCCTTCGACTCTCGTTCCCGATACCACCAACCATAAACCGACGGTCTTGATCGTCGACGATGAGGCCGCCCCCCGCGCAGCCCTCACACAAATACTCAAACAGGACTTCCACATTCTCACCGCGGACAATGCACGGACAGCCCTGGCAGTGCTCAACGATCACGGCGTCGACCTCGTCACGCTGGACTTAAAATTACCCGATCGTTCAGGGTCGGACCTCTTGACGGACATCAAACGCGAGCATGCCGAGATCGAAGTCATCATGGTGACGGCCTACGGCAGTCTGCAATCGGCCATGGACTGCATCCGCCATGGCGCGGCAGGCTTCCTCCTGAAACCGTTCAATGCCTCTGAGTTATTGGCAATTTCATTACAGACCGCCCAGAAGAAACAACGGCTGGATCAACTGCGCCCGGTCCTCACCAACTCGACCACCCTCTGGGGCCAGGAGCCAGCCTGTACCACAGCCTGGCAGGCCCTCGTCGACGACTACACCGCCATGAACCGCACAGGGTCGTTATCCTCGTCGCATAGCGATGAGACCTCGCCCTTGGTCCCCCTGATCTCCGATCTCTTGGAAGCCAAGGACCGCCACCTGCTCAACCATGGAAGCCGCGTGAGTTTTTATTCGACGCTGGTGGCCAATCGACTCAGCCTTCCCATTGCCGAGCAGCAATCGCTCGCACTCGGCGCACTCGTACATGATCTCGATTTGATCAGCGCCCCCGGCAGTCACGTGCTGAGCATCGAATCCGACCCGCAAGTCCATCGACCCGACCTGGGCGCCAGAATGGGCCGCGCGATGGGATTGTCGCCTGACGCCATACAGATTATCGCCCTCCATCACGAACGATGGGACGGAACGGGATACCCGTTCGGCCTGCGCGAAGAAGGCACGCCCCTGCTCACTCGCATTGTCGGAATCGCCCAGGCCTTCGACGATCTCACCGCCGAAAAGCCAGGACGAACCTCGCTCCCTATCCATGAAGCCTTAGAGCAGATCGAACAGCAAGCCGGCACCGCCTTCGATCCGACGCTCACCGAACTCTTCTGCCGGACGATGCGTGAACAGCCCCCGCAATATTGAACTCGACACCCGCAGCGATGTGCGCACCACACATCCTGACGTCCTCCTAGTTATATCGAGCCCCCCTTAAGTTATCGGCCGAATGCCGCCGGGATTGATCTATCTTGGATGACTTACTGCTATGCTATGCCCCTAAACTCCACCATACTGGTCAGCCTCGGCCAACTACCTATGCGTTGAAATGGACGATGAAGGTCTACGAGCACAGCGACCCAGACTCCATGAGCCCTCGGTCACACCCTTGGGTCGATAGTGCATCCAATCCGGCGCATCGGTACTACAATTTCAGAAGCAGCCCGGAACTCATCCGGTCGTCGATTGAGGATATGCAGGAATGGAGCGCCTACCCTGCGACTGAGACCTTCTATCGGCTCCTTGAATGGCTCAATGGCCCTGAGTCAGTTTTTGAGTCCAATGACTGTGCCTTTAGCGGCGCGACCGTCAATACCCAGGACTCCAAGCGCCTGCAATGTTCCGGTCGCCTGATGATGTTCTACCGGGACCTGGCATTGAATACATCGCCTGAGCAGATGCACTGGTTGACTAACGCCACCGCTCATGCCTTGAGACGAACCGATCCCGCCTTCGAAGAAGGAGCCATCGGCGCCACGATCATGTCGGTCAGATTTACGACTCTGCCGGGACCGCCGGAACGGCAGCGGGGCCAGCAACTGATGCTATCCTTTTGGGCTTGGGGAGAACAGGAGCCTGAGGTGATGACGAACCTTGATCGCACCTTTCACAATGTGACAGTGGCCCTTCGAGGTCTGTCCGATGAAATCCGCCGCTCACCGCCAGCCGCCACAGCGGACGATTAGCCCCGCAACCGCACGTCCCACAGCTTCGTATAGACGGAACCGGTCGACTTCAATTCACTCTGCATCAGCACAACCGACTCCATCGCCAGGGAGCCCAATGAAAGCGGACGGACCAACACCCCGCTCTTGGCGAGTGCCACACTGACGTGCCGTTCCCCCATCTTGATCCGTGCCACAGTCAGGTGAGGACTGAACGGTCTCGGCTCGCGAAGAACACCGAAGCCTTCACAGGACTGTTCAATTGCGCCATGAATCTCAACGATTCGCTTCGCCGCCTCTCCCCTCTCCCAATGCTCTGACGGTCCGACCCACAACAGCCGCGGACTCTGCAGATTGGGAAAGACGCCGATTCGCTCAAGTGGCATAACCACAGCAACCTGACTTCCGATCGCCTCTCCGAGCGCAGCACGGAGCCGGTCGATCATCTGCTCATCCATGTTGCCAAGAAACTTGAGTGTGAGATGGATCGAGGCGGGCTGTGTCCAGGAGATGCGCGTGCTTCCCTGCATCTTCTGCTCAAGGCTATGCTTCAATTCCTCCTGGACCGTGGCAAGTTCGTCCCGTAGCGCTTGCGACAGTTCCACGGCAAGGAAGGCCCGAATCATCTCGGCATCTGCTTGAACAGCCAGCGACGAAGGAGATTCAATGCGGCTTGCGAGGATCGTTGTTTGATGACAGTCCGGTCTCCATGAAACCGAAACTCCTGTGCGATAGGCTGGCCGGTTCCATCATCCAGCCCGATATAGACCAACCCAACCGGCTTGGTCGCGGTCCCGCCGCCCGGCCCGGCGATACCGGTCACGCTCAGTCCCACCGACACATTGGCGCGCTCGCGAATACCCTTCGCCATAGAGGCGGCGACTTCCGGACTGACCGCGCCATGTTTCACGATCAAATCAGCCGGCACGCCCAGCATCTCCGTCTTTGCCCGATTGCTGTAACAGACCGCCCCACGATCCAGATAGGCAGATGAACCGGCCACTTGTGTGAGACGATGGCCGATCAATCCACCGGTGCAAGATTCCGCAATCGCCACCATGAGCCCCCGCTTCACAAGTTCCCGCCCGACGATCTCTTCCATCGTGTCGCGCCCTTCGGCGAAGAGCCAGTCGCTGAGTCGTGCCCGGACATCGTTCGCCAACTGAGGTAGCATATCATGATGCGTCTTCGGGACAGATTGGTTC
>JBDSKU010000221.1:0-9455 GCA_039916745.1 Nitrospiraceae bacterium | reverse complement strand
GCCATACTCACAGGCTTCCTCGCTGGAAGCCTAGTCCTGTCATCGCCGACCTGGGCCAAGACCCATAACGTGGCCATGACGGCAGTCGAGACAGATGTCGTCATTGAGGGAAATGGAGAGAAATATGCTGCCTGGACCTTCGACGGCACAGTCCCGGGACCGGTCGTGCGCGTGACGGAAGGCGACACAGTCAATTTCACCTTGACCAATCCAGCGACGAACAAGAATCCTCATGCGATGGATTTCCATGCGGCAGAAATCGACTTCCTGAAAAACTATCGGGCCGTCAATACCGGCGAAACCATCAGTTTCACGTTTGTGGCGAAAAAACCAGGGATCTTCTTCTACCACTGCGGAGCGCCTCCGATGATCCAACATGTTGCTCGAGGCATGTTCGGTGCCATCATCGTCGATCCCAAGAATGCGAAAGCCTGGGCAAAAGCCGATCGCGAATATGTCCTCGTACAGTCCGAGTTCTTTAAGAATCCTGACGATGTGCAGGCGATGTTCGATCGTAAATACGACAACATGCTGTTCAACGGCGGGATCTTCAAGTATCACCCGTTCGTCACCGGCGGCGGCAAGCTGGATGCGAAGCCAGGCGAGCGTGTCAGGATTTATTTTGTGAACGCCGGCCCGAATGAATTCTCCTCGTTCCATCCGATTGGCGAAATCTGGGACAACGTCTACGAGAGCGGCAATCCGGCCAACAAGCTGACGGGTGTGCAGACCTATGTGGTGGGACCCGGCAGCGCGGCAACGTTCGACGTCGTCGTCGAATCAGCCGGAGCCTATCCGCTCGTCACACACTCCTTGACCGGCGCACTCCGCGGAGCGATCGCTGTTCTCTTGGCCTCCCCCGATGCCAAACCGGCACCCCTCATGCCGATGGTGCCCTGGAAGGTGACAACGCCTCAGACCGGGATTACACCTGTACCGTAACAGACAGACACGGGACCGGCCGACTCTCTCAGAGTCGGCCGGTCCCTCCCTTCGATTGAGAGTGCGATGAGCACCGCCCTCGAAAGTACAGAGTCATGTTGAACGTCGTATTGGCCTGCTTCCTGTTTTTCACAACCCTCTGCACGGCCACACTCCTACTCCACCTCCTTGCTTCGGCTGCCGTACCGAAAGAACGCATCGCCCTCATGCTGACAGGATCCGACTGTCGTGAGGCACAACAGACGCTCGTAGCCGCCTTGCGGCAAACCGATGGGGTCTTCGCCGTGGATGGCGACAGCGTCCCGGGACATCTGCTCATCGATGTCGAGGAAGGAGAAATATCTGCACAAGATACGCTCACAATCGCTCGCACAGCCCTAGGCAGTGCCCTTTCCTGCCAGATCAAAATTATGCAATCATGCATCACCGCCTCAAAACACACTGGCGCACCCGCACCCGCCAGGTAGAAACGGCCTCGAAACTCTGACCACAAGCCGGACGACTATGAAGTCGTCATAATCGCGCTGCTCTTTTGCAATTCTAGGCGAGTGCCTCAAGAAAAGACGCCTTGAGCTCGGACTGACTCAAAAGGAAGGCGGCACGCACCTCGGGGGTCGCCTCCTTTACCATCACCAACTGGGAATACGGCCTAGGAAGACCGCGATCCAGCATTTCCCGGCTATCTGCCAGTTCCTTGCCTACGACCCTGAGCCACCGAAGCCTAGCACGTCGGCAGAATGGCTGGCGGCCAAGCGTCGCCAGTTCGGATGGATCCAGCGAGTGGCTGCCCGGAAACTCGGAGTTGACTCAGGGGGACTATAATGAGGATTGCCACATCCGCACAGCTTACCCCACTGTATCAGCCGGTGAAACTCCGGCTGGGAGCCCCTGAAGAGTCACCCGTTGAGGGGCTCGGTATTTCGATGCCCCGCGTCAACTTCAATTTGAATGCGACCAGGTCCCTCGCGTTCCGTTGCTCTCCTCCCACAGAGATTCAACTCCCGGGATTCTATGAAGTCACCTATCCGTCCGCACAACCTTTCCTTTTCGTCGTTCCGGCTCATGTCAGTCGGGCTTCGGGAGCGATTCCAGGCGTAGCGCGTGTCCCTCTACTCGCTCGCCGATCCCGTTGACGGTGTCCACGTTCAGTTCAAGGGGTCCAGCAACGTCATGGCCTTATCCATTAAGGGGATGAGATTGAGGGTGAGAAATAGATCCGCCGTGTCTGGCGAGACATGGGCGATGCGAATGAGATAGATCGTGCGGTTCTTACGCTCGATGGGAGTGAACGCGAGACGGCCTTTCATATCGCTCTGTACTGGCGCGACACCCACGCGCGCTCCGCCTGCTCTGGCTTCATCTGCCCCTGGCCCGGAAAGGCCTGCGACGCATCGGCTGCAGATTCCTGCACTCATCGACGCAACGCCGTCCCATGCATGCCCAAATCGCGCGCGGCTTGCG
The DNA here is from genome assembly GCA_039916745.1 of Nitrospiraceae bacterium. Classification (GTDB taxonomy): domain Bacteria; phylum Nitrospirota; class Nitrospiria; order Nitrospirales; family Nitrospiraceae; genus Palsa-1315. The sequence goes on along the minus strand of JBDSKU010000221.1, from coordinate 7,052 downwards.
TCACCTTCACCCGCGTTCTTGATCAGCTTCACCGCCTCCAGCTTGAACTCTTGCGTAAACGTGCGCCGGCAGCAGCCCATGTGCGCATACCGAGTCTCTCATGGGATTGGCGGTTCGATCAACAAAAGTAGTCGGCTGCCGCCTGGATGATGCCCTGAGAGTCCGTGATGAAGACGGAGCGACAACGATTGTGTCGCTGCTTGGCTGATCCACTTTGCTGTTGATAAACGAGACTTCTTCCGCCATGCGCTAGTCGCGCTTCGTGCGATGGCGATCCCCGCCGTGTGGCCAATTCATCTCGATGGCGGCCAACCCAATCCTGCGTTTTAATTTCATCCGAATTCTTCGCACAACTAATCAGCGTTGACCCTAGAAGGAACATCAAAATAGGCACGAGCAGGATGTGCCCGAACTCATTCCCAGATTCTAGCTTTTGAATAACCATCCTCACCTTTATGGCAGCCATCGTTCGACTGTGAACCTAAGTTTCCGTGGCACTTCTCGGCAGGAGAACAATCGCTACCCTCAAGAATGTTTTAAAATGACTCGATACGAAAATGCTGTGGATGCACCCTTAAGGCTCCACGTTGGCACTCCCTTCGTTTTTTGAGCGATGAGCCGGCCTTTGGTTATGTTCTGTACTGCTTCAAGCTTGTCCTCGACGGCGAGAAGAGCCTTGAGGATAATGCGATTCGTGGTCGGATCCGCGATACCATTCATGGGGAAAATTTTGAGCGCCTCTTCTAATTCCATTACCGGCGTGGCCGCGGCCACCACCACAAATTCCTCATTTCCTGGATGTGAATCTAGGTGAAACCAGTGATGTCGGCTTTTGGCGGACGGGAGCCAAACTTCTTTGCTCGCTGGTACTGGATTGGCATGATCATTGAAGTCGGCATTGGGGAAAAGGCATAGTACGCGGCCCGAGGAATCGACTTGCCAGATATAGACATATGAAGCTTGCTGTGGCGTCAGGATGAGAGCAAAGTTGTCATAAGGAAAGAGCGTGGCGGCCTCATTCATGAGAATAATCTTTCCTTGGTCCTCCTTAATGATCCCAAAGTTGATGGAAAAGGGAATACTGGGGGGCTCTTCCTTACGTACCTCTTTGGTCAGCACCTGCGGGACAAACGGACTAGTGGTGTCTACCTGTTCTCGGCTGGCTGTTTCCCCGGTGACCCAGTCACGGTTGATAGCCAGCATCAAGGCGAGAATGGCACAAATAATTGCAATGTAGACGTATCGTGCCGTGGAGTTGGTTTTGAGAAGTCGAGAAACCAGGCTTTGAATTGCTGAGGGTGACCGTTGGCTGGTGGCAGCCGACATGGGCCTTGTTTCTTCGATGGAACGAAGGCCGCGTCCGCCACTGCCGATTATCGCCTCTGGCACCATTTGCAAAGCCTCTTCCAGCGCGGCTATGAATTCTTTGCCCCGCTGGAAACGGTCAGCAGGGTTCTTGGCTAAGGCCTTCATCACGGCCTCGCTAACAGCAGTGGAGATCCCATGCCGCACCTCTGACGGCGGAATCGGCTTATTGGGGTCTAAGATCCCGGTCATTACACTCACCAGAGTCTCCCCCGGAAACGCTTTACGGTTCGCCAGCAACTCATATAAAACGGTCCCCAAGGAAAATAGATCCGACCTGGTGTCAACAGTTTCACCGCGACATTGCTCGGGGGACATGTAGTGAGGAGTGCCGAAAATCGCTCCAGAGTGTGTGACATCGGTGTTCTCTCTCTTAGCGATGCCGAAGTCGAGCAGTTTTGGAATGAGACTGATGGGATCGACTAAGATATTGGCCGGCTTGATATCCCGTGAACGACTGTGGCTTGAGCCGCATAATCCAACCCGTCTGCGACCTGGCAAATCAGCGTTAGAATTTCCCGGGTGGTCAGCTGGCGTTCTTTCAAGATCCGATGGAGGGGTACTCCCTTGATGAACTCCATCACCAAATACGAGATCCCGGTTACCGGATCTTCCCCGATGTCATAGACCTCGACGATATGGGGATGCTTCAGCGCGCTGGTGATCTTCGCCTCTCGCAGGAACCGTGCGATTTGGTCTGCACGGGTGGCATCCTTATCGCTGCCGGGGAGAAGGACTTTGATGGCGACATTCCGTTCCAGTCTGGAGTCCCAGCCATGATAGACGGTGCCCATGGTGCCTTTGCCCAGCATCCCTCGGATCTCATACCGGCCGATCATGGTCGGATCCTCGGTCTGACTCGTCGTCATCCTTCTCGGTCCTTTAAGTAGAACTGGAACAGGACCCCGGCTACCGACAGAGTGTCGCCATTGCGCAATTCGTGGTCGCTCTGATGGGGTTCACCGTTCACGAGAATTGGCTTTCGACCGATCAAGCTCTTGACCGCATAACCTGCTCCGCTACGGCTAAGAAGCGCGGCTTGTTCCGGGGCGAACCAGTTACGTAGTTTGATGTTGGCAGTGCTGTCTGAGCCGATGCTGAAGAGAGGCCCCGCTAACTTATACGCCTCACGGTCAGTCTTTCCCTTGAGGACGTATAACCATCCCACTTTTTCAGGCATCCTCGATTGGATTGCCTGGATCATCTCATGATGCTTCCGGGCATTTAACATCATTGTTTGTTCGCACTCTGCCTGAACAATTGGTGCATGTACATCCAACCCATCATTTTGAAAAATGAGCATATGTCCACCGATGATCACCTGATCTCCATGGTTCAACACGCGCTCGTAAATCATCCCGTTGTTAAAAAATGTGCCATTGGTGCTCTTGAGGTCTTCAAAAACCCAATTGCCGTCCTGGGCACTGATTCGCGCATGGCGTCCCGAGACAGCCGGATGATCAATCACCAGATCATTATTTGAGTTGCGGCCAATCGTAATGGCTTGGTGATCGAGCACGAACTCTTTCAGAGTTATCTCGTTATATTTCAGGACAAGTTTGGACATGCAGATGTTCTCCTTGCCGGCATCCATTTCAAGAGAGTTTTGTCAATTCCACCGGGTGCCGCTGTCTAGTACGCTCACCACGATTGCCGTGATGTTATCCTCCCCGCCCGCTATATTTGCTAGTTGCACAAGGCGCTCGCACGCCTTGTGGGATTTCAGCCTCCCGAATCGCCTCGACAATGTCGTCAGCGTGACCCTTTGCGTCAGCCCATCTGAGCACAGTACGAGACAGTCTCTTCGCATCAAGGATACTTCACCAAGAGTCACGTCAACCTGCTCTTGTATGCCCAACGCGCGTATAAGGATGTCTCGGTGCGTAGACCCCTCGGCCTCTTGGGAGGTGAGAAGCCCGAGGCGAACCGGCTCGGCAACGAGGGAATGATCGACCGTCAATGGCAGAAGATTTTGCCCCCTGACCAAATAAATACGACTGTCGCCGACATGTGCGAGGGACAGAGTTCGGCCCCGGATAAGTCCGGCGACCACCGTCGTCCCCATTCCTTCTCGGTCGAGACCGGCTTTTGGGGAACGAAGAATTGACGCATTGCCAAACGGTTGGCACTGGCCAATCGGTTCGATGTGTGAGGAAAACCGAGTATCATCGTGGCCAATCAGGGGAGCGATCCGTTCGTACTTGCTTTCCGAAGATGCCTCTGAATCACTTCCAGCGCCAACCCTCTTGCCACCTCTCCAGCATTTGCACCCCCATACCGTCACAGATCGCATACAGGTCAAGGTCACGATCAGTCCAGAAGCTGTCTTCATTGTGCGAGCGTTTCAGTCCAATATGTGTCTTTGCTCCAGTCATCAGCTTCATCCGGTGGGCCTTTCTGATCCAAGCATGACACTGAACCGAAATCCTGTGCCGACAATGTTATGGTGCCGTGGGTTTGGCGTATACGCGTTAGTTCCCACTAGTTGTTCGGCGATATCTAACGATATCTGATTTGTGATAGCTGCAATGGCAGCGTGTTTCTCAGAAAACCGTCAGCGGTAAGGCCCATCCAGGCACCCCGAGCACGGTGTGGCCGCCTGTGAGACTCCAATGTCCAAAGAAACCAAGAGTACGATCATAAGCCTACACGGACCAGCCAATGGGACCTGGTCTCTTTTCGTCGCGTTGTTCTCCCCTCAGTTAAAATTGTCACTCTTCAAGCGCCAAGTAAGACTGCTTCTGGATTGCTTGAGGGTACCAAACTGCTACAAGAAGTCAAAGCAGAAGTCGATTTACACAGAAACGGGACGGAGAGCCAACGGGCTTGCCCATACTTTCGAGGTACTGCTTTGGGATCTAGTGCTTCTCGGTCCTTCGAGATACAGTTGTTCTACAGGGTGTTCCTGAAAAGGGAGAGAGATGATGTCAAAGCGAATTGGTGCTCGTGTCATGGTGCACCGACGGGTAGAATATGGACACGCTCGTGGGCAGGGCGAGGGGATGCTGTTGGACCTGTCTCTGCAGGGGTGTCGGATCAAAGGAGCGCCCCCCTTCCCCAGTGGGACTCGTCTCCGGCTACAGCTCTGGCTTCCCGACCAGGTACAGCCCCTGAAGGTTGAGCGGGCAGCCGTTCGCTGGATCAAGGACGGTGAATTTGGGGTAAGCTTTCTAGAGCTGCCCCCCGACGCTCGCATCCGCGTTGAACAGGTGGTTCAGTTACTCCATGAAGCGCAGCAACCCGAGGCGCGCGTAATTCCCATGTCCGCGTTCTTGGGCTCTACGCAGGGGCCAGCGAACCGTGATGTCCACAGAGGATTTGGAAAGCCCACAGATGGCCTATGACCGTGTCACCCAGATTATTGGCAGTTGATCCCCGGTCGGTCGGCTCCTCCCCCTTCAGGTGGGGCCTCAGACCCTCTCTCAGGGGTTGCCAAAATTCTGGAAAGCGGTACGCTTAACCTATGGTGGGAAGACTGCGGTATCGCGGCGGAACCACTGAGGAGGCGCCGATGAAGCTGAGTCACCCCGTGCTCAAGAACCACAACCAGAAAGCGCAGAGGCTCTTGGATCGGCACTCTGCCGAACGAGTTCCAATTCAAATCAGCTACGCCAGATTAGAAGACGCACGAATCGTCACAGGAGAGGGAACCCTGAAAGACCTATCCACGACGGGCTGTACGATCTTGGGGGGTGCCCCAAGCTCGCTGGGTAGCAGCCTTACCCTGGTATACCTTGAGAAGGGGCAGGCCCCCTGTGCCTCACCGACGTCACCATCTCCGGATCGACAGAGAATCGTTTGCCGTCAGATTTCCCAGGCTCCCAAGAGAAGAGCGGAGGCGGCTGCAAGAGGTCATCTGGAGAAATATCAGCCTATCGTCCTTAGACGATCGACGGACGGCCTTCCGCATTGTCTAACAGGTTGCGAAAAAACTATGGCCTTGCAAAACCGCACCTCGCCTGTCTTAACTCTGAGAAACATGGTTCGGACCATTCAGGCCGCCTGCATAGTGGGACTCGGGGTGCTGTCAGGCTGTGCAAGCATCCTGCCACCTTCTCCTCTAACCCCCTTTTTGGCGGCGGATTCCGCCGATGTCAAACTGATTGAGGCCTTGGCTCACGAGCAATACACGCGAGTCGAGAACTGTCACGAACGTAAGTCCTGTCCCCAGGACCATTACACGCGGGGCCTGATCGCGCTCTTCCAAAGTCGAGAGCGGGCCGTGGCGTCTTTCCAACAGGTCAAGTCACTGGCCCCCAACAGCCGCTTAGCCAACTTGAGCACGTCCTGGATTGACCTTCTTCAGGCAAGTGGCAGCGGCCTCAGCTTCCTCAAGGTCCAGAGTGCTGACGTGCTGAAGGTGACCGAAGACTTCGTCTGGGAGGCCTTAGTGCACGAGCTCCATGGGGCCAATGAGAGTGTGCGAGGTTTGTTCAGTGACAGAGCCAAACGCGTCGGGGGATTGACGGACAACCGGCCCGTCACCAGTCAGGACCCGGCGACGAGACCAAACGCCAAAGACCCGGGACCCATCCCAAAAGACACAGACAACGCGACGATCTCACGAGACAGCCAGCAGGCAACCGAGACCTTACACAAGCGACTTTCCGAGCGGGAGCGGACCCTCGCAGAGCAGGAGCAACAAATTCAGGTCATGTCTAGGCAATTGGACGCTCTGAAGCGGATCGACCAGGATGTGCGGGAGCGCAAGCGGCCCCTGCGTCCCTTAGGAATCGTTACGCCGTAGCGTGAGAAGGGAGACGCGATGACTCTCTAGAACCCAGGCAGCTCGTTCTGTGATCGAGCATGGCCCGGTGCGACACCTGTATGCAGCCTATGAGTTTCAGACGTATTCAACAAGGCACTCCCGACACTCATCCTCCTCTCTACGGCTTTGAACGCCTTGCTCCAGCTTACACTGCCCCACATCTGTAGGCCGACAGGATCACAGGGGGGTGCCCCGTTACAACGAGCGCGTGGTGGGCAATCTTCCAATCAGACGGTGATCAGCGAACCTCTGTCCCAGGCCACATAAAGCAGAGGAGCCTCCCAGGTACTTCGTGAAGATCGGAGATCGAGCGATCAACATGGACAACGTGGTACAAATTGAGCCGCGGAATTGGAATGAGGCCCTCCAACTAATATCTATTTCGTCGTCCACAACAATCCGCTCGTGCTCAGCGAAGCAGAAGCCAAGGCACTTCATAATTATCTCGAATATGTCGCCGAACGACTCATCGGTACGCCCTGACGTGACTGGCACTCAGGCCGTCAGTGAGGTCGGAAAGCACGAGAGGGCACGTAGCTATGTCGTTCTCGAACCACTGAACGTGAGCCGGCTACTGGAAGGAATTCCGTGAATCGGGCGAGCGAGGAGGGCGTTACCAACGCCGGCCTGAGACAAGGAAAGAAGACACCTCCGCGCCGGGCAGCGGCTTGGCAAACCAATAGCCTTGCCCGTATTCGCATCCGAGCGCGCGGAGGATCGTTAGCTGTTCGGCAGTTTCCACCCCTTCGGCGATCACCTGCCGCCCCAGCTGATGCGCCAAGACGATGATGGTCTTCACGATGGCGAGCGCGTCGTCGTAGGCCCCCAGCCGTCGCACGAACGACTGATCGACCTTGAGGAACGCTATCGGTAGCTGCTGCAGATAGCTCAAAGACGAATATCCCGTGCCGAAATCGTC
>JBDSKU010000220.1:0-25202 GCA_039916745.1 Nitrospiraceae bacterium | reverse complement strand
CGAAGAACCGCGAGGACGTGTGGGCACAGATCTCATCGCTCTATCACGCGATCGGAGCATCCGGTCTGCATTACAGCGAACCGCCAGCCTCGTTCACCAATGATGGCCAGAAGATCCGTACTCCGGACCGGGTGTTCTCAGGTGGTATCGCGACTTGCATGGACCTCGCCATGCTGCTCGCGTCCTGCCTCGAACAGGCCGGCCTTAACCCAGTCGTGCTGATCAAGAAGGGGCATGCGTGGGTCGGCTGTTGGCTGATTAATACGACGTTTCCGACGCCGACGTTCGACGATGGTCAGGCGGTGCGCAAGCGGATTGCCAGCGGTGAGTTGATTGCGTTCGAAACCACGGTGCTGACTCACCGGCCAAGGCCTTCGCTACGCGTGGCTTGCGAGCTCGGGCTGGAGCACCTGCAGCGGGAAGATGAATTTCTGTTCGCGATCGACGTCAAGCGCGCGCGCATAGAACAGGTGAGGCCGCTGCCGAGCAAGACCGAGGCGGCGACCGCTGCGGAAGACCAGCTGTCCGGGGGCGTTGCCGATACGGATGTCGAGCCGCCTCCGGCGCTGCCTCCTCTGGACGGCGAGGCGGTCCTGCTTGACGAGAACGTGCGCCCGGACACGCCCGAAGGGCGGCTCACTCGCTGGAAATCGAAGCTGCTCGACCTCACACTGCGTAACCGCCTGATCAATTTCAAGCCGACGAAGATCATGCTCCCGTTGCGCGTGCCAGACCCGGCTCACTTGGAGGATGCGCTGGCTGACGGGCAGGAATGGAAATTTCGTCCGCTGCCGCAGATCATGCAGGGTGCCGACCCGCGGGTCGCTGCTGTCGCGGCAAAGCGTACCGGCCAGGACCCCGTCGAGGCGGCTGCCTTACAGGCGATGCAACAGAAGGAATTGCTCGCCACAGTCGAGCCAAAAACCCTCGATTCCCGGCTCTACGAGATCTATAGTGCCGCACGTCTCGGACTGGAGGAAGGTGGCGCCAACACGCTGTACCTCGCGCTCGGCTTCCTGCGCTGGGCCGAGGACGAACGGGCAGAGAAGACCCAGCTCGCTCCGATCCTGCTGCTGCCGGTTACACTCACTCGTCAGTCCGTGCGGAGCGGCTATGCTGTTAAGCGGCACGACGACGAAACCATGGTCAATCCGACCCTGGTCCAGTTGCTGCGGGAGAACTTTCGGCTCTCGCTGAGAGGTCTCGATCCTCTGCCGACTGATGGAAACGGCGTAGACGTGAAGAAGATCTGGCAAATTGTTCGCCTTGCGGTGAAGGAGATTCCACGCTGGGAGGTGACCGAGGACGTCTATCTCGGCATCTTCTCGTTCACGAAGTATCTGATGTGGAAGGACTTGCAGGATCGCACTCAGCAGCTCAAGCAAAACCGAGTGGTGGATCACCTGATTGAGCGTCCCCGTGAGCCCATCGGTGTCCACGAGGATCTGTCCCTGCGCGAAGATCTGGACGAACGGCACGCACCAGGCGACCTACTTGCGCCGCTGCTTGCCGATTCCTCGCAGTTGAATGCGCTCAGCCGTGCTGGTGCGGGGCACGACTTCGCGCTGGAGGGACCACCTGGCACGGGGAAGTCGCAGACCATCACCAATCTGATCGCGCATTTTCTGGGGCATGGCAAGACAGTGCTCTTCGTATCGGAAAAGATGGCGGCCCTAGATGTCGTGGAGCGCCGTCTAAAAAACATCGGTCTGGGGCCATTCTGTCTCGAGCTGCATTCGGCCAAGGCGCGCAAGACCGAGGTTCTTGCCCAGTTGCGGACGGCAATGGATGCTGCGCAAGACAAGCCGGCCGTTGGCTGGAGACGAGAAGCGGAACGCGTCGGCAGACTGCGGGCCGATCTGAACGATTTCGTGCGGGCGTTGCATAAGCGGCACGCCAATGGATTGACCGTGCGAGGGGCAACCGACACCGTAATTCGGTATCGAGAGTGGACGCCCGCCCGCATGCCGTGGCCGGATCCCGACACTCATGACGAGGAAGCGCTGGATAGGCTGCGGGAGACGATTCGCACCACTCAGTCGGTCGCGGGGGAACTAGGCGAGCTTAAGAATCACCCGTTGGCCCTCGTGCAGCACACGGATTGGACGAATGCTTGGGAAGAGCGCTTTCTCAAAGAGGCATCCCTTTTAGAGACCGCCGCATCCCGGCTCCAGGTAGCCGCCGTTGCCATCGCTCCCACGTTAGGCATCAAGCTGGATGCTCCTTCGGCTGCCCTACTGGACGCTGTCGACGGGCTGATCGACGTTCTCCTGCTGGCACCGCAAGTGCCCAACGGATTTGCTGCCCACGGTGGGAACGCTGCCGTTCGTGCCCGTATGCAGATCATTCGCGGTCATGGAGAAAATCGCCAGGCTCATTGGCACCGGCTGGCTGAAAACTTCAATCCGGATATCTCATTGGTCAATGGCGAGCAGTTGACGAAGGACTGGAGGGCCGCCTCCGCTACCTGGTGGCCGAGACGGTGGTTCGAACAGCGTGCCGTAGCGGGCCGACTAGTTCAGTATGCCGTTGATCAGAAGAAACCCAGCGCGGAGGAAATTCCGTCCTTACTGGATGCCCTGCGTGGCTTAAACATGGAAGATCGAGAGATGAAGTCCTTCGAGAGTCATTGCCTCGAAATTCTGGAGTCCGAATACAAGGGGCCCGACACAGACTGGGCGGCGGTACAGCGCTATGAGCAATGGGGAAAGTGTTTCGAAGAAGCCATCGGGCGGTTTGTGAGTAGCGGCGACGAGTCTGCCAGGGCCACCATGACCGAGCAGTTGCGCAAGCTAGTGAGCGAGCAGCGCAGCCTTCTTCTTCCTACTGGTGCGGTCAGTGGTGGGTTGACCGTGTTTCGCGATGCTTGGTATGAGCTGCGGAATCAGCTTGCGGTAGTCACCGAACTGTCAGGTGCCGGGCAAGCCTTGGCTGGAGAACCTGCCGTGGCCGGACTGCCTAGTCGGGTGAAGGCGATCGTGGGCGGATGGACCTCGGCACGGCGCTCGCTTAGGTTGTGGTGTCGTTGGCGGCAGTTGCGGAGGGAGGCACTGGCTGCGGAACTGGAGGCCGTCATTCGCGCTTTGGAGGAGGGCATGATATCTGCCTTGGATCTTAATGCCTATGCCGAGTACTCCTACCAGAACTGGTGGTTAAAGGCTGTAACTGACCGCGAACCAGCTTTGCGCAATTTCGCGAGCGCCGATCATGACCGCAAAATCCTTGAGTTTCGGCAGGCCGACGAACATTTCCAGAAGCTCACCGAGCAATATATCGTGGCCGTGCTGGCAGAAAAGGTGCCTCGGCAGCAGGCAGGACAGAAGCCCGACCCTGAAATGGCGCTTGTCCTGCGCGAGTTCGCGAAGCAGCGGGCACACCTCCCGGTACGCCAGTTGGTGCATCGTATTACAAACTTATTACCTCGGCTCAAGCCCTGCTTGCTTATGTCGCCCCTCTCGGTCGCGCAATACCTGGACGCCGCGTATTCGAACTTCGATGTCGTGGTGTTCGACGAAGCGTCTCAGATTCCGGTCTGGGACGCGGTCGGTGCCATCGCTCGTGGCAAGCAGTTGATCGTGGTGGGGGACCCGAAGCAGCTGCCGCCCACGAATTTTTTCAATCGGGCAGACGATGCTGAGGATACAGTCTTGGGTAATGAAGAAGATGCACCGGTCCAGGACCTGGAAAGCATATTAGATGAATGCCTGGGAGCCGGGCTCCCGACCATACGGCTGGAATGGCACTATCGCAGCCGCCACGAAAGCCTGATCACGTTTTCGAACCACCGGTACTACGATTCCAGATTGATCACCTTCCCGTCTCCCGTGACGAACGACCTTGCGGTGAAACTGAAGCCGGTGGGCGGTATCTACGATCGCGGTGCTACCCGTACAAACCGAGCCGAAGCCGATGCCATTGTCGCAGAGATCGTGGCGCACTTTTCAGATGAGTCACGATGCAAACTTACAATGGGCGTGGTGACGTTTAATCAGACACAGCAGCGACTCATCGAAACGCTGCTAGACGAGGAATTACGCAAGCATCCCGAGATTGAACAGCGCATCGGGAGTCATGGATCCGAACGGCTTTTCATCAAGAATCTTGAAAACGTGCAGGGTGATGAGCGAGATCTCATCCTGTTCTCGATTACGTATGGCAAAGACGCTGCGGGGAGAATGGCCATGAATTTCGGTCCGATAAACCAGGAAGGAGGACAGCGTCGGCTGAACGTGGCGATAACCAGGGCACGGATCGGCGTGACGATATTCAGTTCTATCCTCCCTGAGGATATCGATTTATCCAAAACACGGTCGGCAGGCGTCGCCGACCTGAAAAATTACCTCGAATTCGCAGTCAGAGGTGCGCGTGCCATTGTAGAGCAGGCACTGCCGTCCGGTCTGGAGCCAGAGAGTCCGCTGGAAATCGAGATTCTTCGCGCATTGCGTGGAAAAGGCTGGATCGTACATCCGCAGGTCGGCTGTTCCGGCTACCGGATCGACATGGCAGTCGTCCATCCGCACGAGCAGGGGCACTATCTTCTCGGCATCGAATGCGACGGGGCGACATACCACTCAATTCCCACTGCACGAGACCGGGATCGCCTGCGTCAATTCGTTCTAGAGGGCTTGGGCTGGACGATACATCGGGTCTGGTCAACAGACTGGTGGAACGATCCAGGCCGGGAAACCGAGAAGCTGGAAACGGCTATCAACAGACTACTGACAGCTTATTCATCCCTTCGGCAGGCAGGCCCCAAGGCTCTATGAGCATGAGCAGCACTGCAAAACCACGAAATCCTGAGCGCCAATTTGTCCGACTCGGACTCGACCAGAAATCAATTTGGCTGATACGGCTGGTTCTTCCCGATGGACGCCCAGAACACCACCGCATCGTCGCCAAAGTCGATGAACTGATGGCCCTCTGCGACCGGCTGGAAACGCAGCTCACCACCACCCAAACCGAAAGCCGTCGCCTCCTCGAGGCCGTGCTCCACGAGGCTCTTTCAACATGAGTCACATGAAATGCATGAATGGTGGCAAGTTTGCACAGTTAGAGAAGGAAGAGAAGAGTCGCGTTGCTAATGGGTGATCAATTCTATGACTGGCAAAGCGAAACCAATTAGAAAATCAAAGAACGCTCCAGCGACGGCACCAGGCCAAGCTCTTGGCTATAGTCTGCAATTTACTCGGCTGACGGCGATGCTTCTTGACGCTCCAGACGGAAGTTGGTGCAGCTTGGAGGTCTTGGATGATGTAGCCAATCAAAGCAAAGATGGCAGGACGACCGTGAGTCAGTCGAAAAGTGCCTTAACGGATAATCCAGCAGCAGATCGTGCCGTTTCACTATGGAAGACCCTGTTCAATTGGATTGAGCTTGTTAGATCAGGATTTGTTAAGCCAAAGGACACCAAGTTTGAACTGTATGTGTCACGACCTGTGCAAGGTGCGTTCATAGATTCTTTTCATGAGTCACGCACTTATGAAGAGGCTAAAGCAGCCGTTGAGAGAGTACGCAACGAATTATGGGGAGCAGCGCCGGATTTTCTTAAACGTGCCGCTTTATCAGACAGCCTTAGTCGCTACGTCAATTCTGTTTTGGAAGCTGACGACAAACTGCTTCTTCCCATCATCGTCAATCTACAACTTAAATGCGGAAGCGGCAGCCCGCAATCGGACATCGAAGCCGCCATTCGTCGTCATCCAGTGTCTGAGGCTAAAGTCTTCGACATTGCTGACAAAATGTGTGGCTGGGTTAAGCGGGAGGCTGATAAACGTCTGGAGAAAGAATTGCCAGCCGTCATTTCACGAGATGAATTCCATCGAGAATACACATCGTACGTCCGCAGGATTGACCGCGACCTCATTCTGAAAGGCTTTGCAAAGAAACCTTCTGAGGCAGAAAAGTTAGAGCGTTTGCCAGATAACTTTGTGCAGCAGCTCGGTCTCATCGAACGCAGTTTCGACCAAAAACTTGAGGCCATAAGCGATTTCCTTCAAGCATGTTGGGATAGAGCAAATTGGAGCAAGGCTGGCGATATCCATGAGGATTCCTTTACCGAGCTGAATGATAATCTGGAGCGTACGTGGCAGAATTTGAGCCTTGCCATTAGCATAGAGGCAGGGTCGAAACCTGAAATCCAACGGGGACAGCTTCTGTACGTCAAATGCATGATGCATGAAGCTCGAATTCAAGGGATGGAGCCACCGCAGCATTTTGTCCCAGGCTGTTTCCATGGTTTGGCTGATGACTTGAGGGTCGGCTGGCACCCAGCCTATCGCGCGATGCTTAAAAAGCGAAGTGGTGAGCCATCATGAGCATCTTAACCCAAGAGGTGAGAAACATTCAGAATCCCGCGCTAGGCGCAGGCTTGCTATGGCGCTTTGCCTGTGGCTACGTCATCAGCCATCCAACTCACAGCCATGTTCCGTTACCACTTGCATTCCTCGTGTTGCCAATCGTGCTGCATGAGCAAACAGAGGAGTATGTTCACTCAACCCAGAAGGCCTCGGGACTGAGGGCTTTCGCGGCAAAGTTTGGAAAAACAGAAAACTCAAAGCAAGACGTCCTCTTGTCCATTCACGACAGGATGTTGGCTTTGCGACATCTAAGCCTTGATTCAATCCGCCTAGCCTTGGCTACCCGTTTACTGCACCTTAACGCGGCAAGCTTGATTCCTTTGTCGGAGACCGGAGCTGCAGCGGGTATCCCATCTGATGTGAAGCGAATGATGAAAAGTGCTGAAAAGCTTGGCTGGTGGTGCGGTCTGTTGACCACGCACGAAATAACCACCACTCTGAAAGTGAGGCTCTGAAGTGTTGTTCCAAATTAAAGAAATCATACTTTGGCCTAGAAATAATGCATTTGCGCCTAGACGCCTTCCATTTGAGCCTGGGAAAGTGACTGTCATCAGTGGAGCCTCGCGAACTGGGAAGTCTGCGGTTATCCCAATCATCGATTATTGTCTAGCCTCCGCGAGTTGTTCAATTCCCGTAAAGACCATTCGAGATGCCTGTGAGTGGTTTGGGGTCGTCGTGAAAACAAGCGAGGGAGACAAGTTATTTGCTCGTCGAGAGCCGGGTGCACATCGGACAACCGATGAAATGTTTCTATTGGAAGCGCCTACTATCTCAGATGTACCTAGGGAAATCGCTAAGAATACTAACGCAAGTAACGTACGTCGTCTATTAGACGAGTTGGCTGGTCTATCCAATCTGGATTTCAGCGCAGGAGAGTCTCAAGGTGGATTTGACTCGCGTCCTAGTTTTCGAGATTTAAGCTCCTTTGTTTTTCAACCCCAGAATGTGGTGGCCAACCCGGAGGTCCTGTTCTTCAAGACTGATCGGTATGAGCATCGCGAAAAACTGAGAAAGATATTTCCTTACATTCTTGGTGCCATAACGCCTGCTTTGCTCGCGAAGCAGCATGAGTTGAAGCAACTCCAAATAGAACTAAGGCGGAAGGAGCGTGAACTTAAGGACGCGGAGCAAGTGTCGGCACAGTGGGTGGCTGAATTGACAGCAAAAGTTAGCGAAGCGCGCGAGTTAGGCCTTCTCCCTGCGCTCCATGAAGGCCGATTGACCCGCGAGCAGATGATCAATGTTCTAGAAGAACTGGTTCAACGGACCGATGTTACTCTGGCAGTGAGCGCCACGACTATTTCAGAAGCTGTTTTAGAGCTAGCTGGTCTTGAGTCGGAAGAATCGAGGGTGTCTTTTGACTTAACATCGCTTCGTCGTCGTTTGATTGAAATGAACCGGATCCACGAGAGTGCATCGAATTATCATGAGGCCCTTCGGATACAGCGCGATCGCTTGCATCTTTCTGAATGGATCGGACAGCACCGCGCGGGGGATGAGGCTTGCCCCGTTTGTGGGGGCGGCATGGAGCCAAGTGATCAGAAATTGAATGAATTAAAAGAGGCCCTTCTGAAACTTGAAGAGGAGGCTGGCGATACGTTTGAATTTCCGGCTGCGTTTGATCGAGAAATGCAAAGAGTCCAGGCTGATGTAATTATGACCAGCGAGAAACTCAAAGCCATACAGATACGGAAAACAGCGCTGTCGCAACGGTCGCAAGAGGCAAGTACACGTCAATATCAGACTAAAATGGTTGAGCGATTCATTGGAAAGCTCGAAAATGCCGTACAGCTTCATCGCCGACTCGGTGAGGACGGGGGACTTCGGACTGAGGTGGACCAACTGAGAGATAAATACCAGGCACTGAGTGAAGAACTACGTCGCGAAAACCTCGAAGAGAGGAAGCGAAGAGCTCTACGATTGGTAAACGCCAACGCAGCGCGTCTTATGCCTCTGCTCGATAGCGAGCGACCAGAAGATCCGGTGTCGTTGGAAATTGATGATCTGACCGTCAAGGTTACGGGTAGTACTAATCGGGAGGATTACCTCTCTGAAATTGGCAGCGGTTCCAACTGGCTTTCCTACCACGTGGCCATTGTACTTGCCCTTCAGCAATACTTTCTTTCCCTAACGCACAGCCCGGTCCCAGGATTCCTGGTGCTAGACCAACCAAGCCAAGTGTATTTCCCGAAGAAGCTCGTCGTTCGCGAGGGGGAGACTCCTGATGAGCCACAATTAAGAGATGAAGACATCGAAGCTGTTAGAAAGGTATTCACGACGATTAGTCACGTAGTTGAGTCTGCACATGGTCGTCTCCAAGTGATTGTGCTTGACCATGCCCCACGTGAAGTTTGGGATGGAATCACTAACGTGGTCGCCTTTGAGGAGTGGAGGGATGGAATGAAACTTGTTCCAGAAGAATGGGTTTCGTAGCGACAGTTAGTTAAGGGTAAATAAAGGACAACCAAAGTGGTCAGAAGTCTTTTTAATGCCAGGTTCTACATTCACGTAGTGCACCCGCTTATGCATGAAGTCAGTGTTTTCAAGCGCTGGCATCTCACTTCGCTGCTGAGGATTGGAGCGAGTACTCCTTATTTTGATGAATCAGAAAACCATCTGTCAGGTTAGCCTGCGGGCGAAGCGAAATTCGTATTCCTCTGATCCTTCTCCAAAACCCACTTTATGTGAGTGAGACAACCCGTTGGGAAACGACTACTCTGAAGAGAGGCCACAGCGTCTCTAAATCAAATGTTTTGCAAACAGTCAGATGGACGTAATGGAGGAGAAGCTCGGCTGACTATTTATGCCATACGGGCAAGAGCAATATTGATGGGCCAGGATGCCAGATTCTATCGATAGTCGGCGAGAAATAAATAATGTCACTGACAGTGTAATATAGTTGACGTACGGAATATATTTATGTTCATATGGAAAATATTGAGGGCGAATGTCCTCATGTTCTTTGACAAAGCTCCGTTCGGGGCAACATATCCATCCGTGCCGAACAGGACTTGATTTAGGGAACAGCAAGTCCTGTTCAATCTGCAGAGGGGGCAAGGGTAGCAGTGGGGTATAGGCACTGAGCCTAGTCTCAGGCAGCTCCCACAATTATCCTACTTCTAGCCAGTCGCATAAGGAGCACATACACCGTATGCGCTGGTGAACGAGAGCCCCAACTCAGCAGGTCCCAAGTACAGCTAGCCCTAGTGCTGACTGTAGGGGTCTCTACCTTGTAAATATGAGATAGAGTTTGAAACTGACTGTTCCTTGGCGTAGTTGGCATAAGCTGCGTCAACGCTAGCGATTGATTGCATTTGTCGCAGCGGATGGAAAGAAGGGGGGTGAGAACTTATGAGTAAGTACACCCGAACGGAGAAGTTCCTCGACGAGACCATACGGTTACTTGAGGAGCTTGCAATTTCTTCAGCGCTAGCTTCTGGGAAGCTGGAGAGTATGATGGGCAAACTTCGTAGTATCCGCCGGATTATGCAACGGCTTGACAAGACTGATCCCTTATCGAGGGCAAGGTTTTGGAAGCTGTCCCGCCGAGCGGTATTAGTTGCTACGAAATTATCTCGATTACTCTCTGGCTCCTAGTTTTTAATCTAGAGAACGCACTTATAAATATGAATAAACAAGAAGATCTCGGCATAGGGCAGATAATCAAGATCCTTCGGGCAGCGATCGGGCTGAGACAGAAGGATTTGGCAGATAAGGTGGGCATTCAACCACATTATCTTTCATTGGTTGAAACAGGTAAGCGCGAGCCTAGCTTAGCTGTGTTGCGAAAAATAGCAAACGAGCTTGACGTCCCAGTCAGCCTCTTGTTTTGGGAAACAGAGCAGCATCCAGAAGGAATTTCTTCAGAAAATGAGGGACGCTGGAAAAATCTTCGCTCTTTGCTTGTCGAGATGGAGCGATTTCGTTTGCAGGGAACAAGAGAAGAACGAGCGAGCTAGTAATGAAGTGGGCTGAAATAAAATCAAAGCTGCAATCGGTTGAAGGTCTCTCGCTCTATCTCGACATAGCTCAAGGAGCTCTATTCAGGCTATCTCGAACCGCTTCTCACTACTACCGTCAAGAAGATGAGCCCAAGAGCGACGGAAGTGTGCGCACCTATCTAATACCAAGCAGGGAACTGAAGCGGGTGCAGTCGCTCATTCATAAAAAAGTTCTCCTCTTTGTACCGCTTCACAAGTCAATCCATGGGTACCGGAGAAAGCGTAGTCAGGTTAGCGCGGCCCTGCCTCACGTTGACAAGCCCATGTTACTGACGGCAGATATCAAAAATTACTTCCCTAATATTAGACCGCCCATGGTCTACAACGCTTTCCGCCAGTTGGGTATTTCAGATCCCGTGTCCCGGTTACTTGTGACTCTGTGTACCCACGATAACCAGTTGCCCCAAGGAGCTCCGACGAGCCCTTATATCTCGAATCTGATCTGGAGCAGGCCAGCGCGCAGAATCCAAGGCTTTACTGATCAACAACATTTCGATCCAACTATCTTGGGCGACGATGTTTTTGTCTCTGGGGCGCCCCGCGTAAGGAAGTTCAAGAATCTGGTGAAACGCATCATTCAAGAAGAGGGATTTTCTGTTAACGAGCGAAAGACGCAGGCCTTACCCAGCACTGCCCGCCAGGTCGCTGCCGGACTTGTTGTAAACAAGAAGCTGAATGTAAAAAAGGAATACAGGAGAGCATTGCGAACTGTGCTGCACAGTTGTACGAGTACAAAATGTACAGACGTGGTGAATTCGGAGACAGGGGTCAAGAAGGCAAGCCTGGCCGGAAAGATTGCTTTCGTCAAACATATTAACCCGACTCAGGGTCAGAGATTTCAAAGAGAATTCGAACGCATTAATTCCAAGCGGACATTCTAGATTTCCTGAGGCGTCTGCCAGCTGCTTACGGTGTTCTCTCGTGGGGAGTAGCCTGGAGTCGAGTTGATCGTTTCCCAGGGGGACCCGATGCCACTTTTTCTCCTCATGCTCCTGCTGTTTCCTCTCTCCGTCCAGGCCGAATATCTCGGCGATCTGAGTGCTGCGAGATTTTCTATTTCTTGAGGCGTCTGCTAACTGATTGTGGTGTTTTG
The DNA here is from genome assembly GCA_039916745.1 of Nitrospiraceae bacterium. Classification (GTDB taxonomy): domain Bacteria; phylum Nitrospirota; class Nitrospiria; order Nitrospirales; family Nitrospiraceae; genus Palsa-1315. Next base: position 13,752 of record JBDSKU010000220.1, on the reverse strand, counting down.
CTGCTCTCCGAAGGCTCGCTATAGACATAGAGAAAGTCCGGCTTTGGTCTCACCCTTATCGTCGCACCAGCCTCAGCTGAATGCGCTTTTGACGAGACACGCGCCTTTAGATCGCCAGACAAAAAGCAATTGCCAGCGCGTTATTTCGCTGATTGAATTATGGGCCAGCTGCCGTGGTACTCTCTCACCCGTTGACGAGTGGTGATGTGATCGCTGCGCAGGAGTGGTGGCTGATTCGTGGTAGATCCAACGGTCGATGTCTGTATTGTCGGAGCCGGGGCCGCCGGATTGGCCGCCGCCATCTTTGCGGCTGAAGCAGCCGAGAAGGCGGGTTGTGTGCAGAAGGTCGTTCTCCTGGACGGAGCCAAAACGATCGGGGCCAAACTCCTGGTCTCCGGGGGTGGCCGCTGCAATGTCACGCATGATGTCGTGACTGCTACCGATTTCTTCGGCAATCGCCACATCATTAAGAATGTGCTCGCTGCCTTTCCGGTCCAGGCCACGATCGACTGGTTTGCCTCGCTGGGGGTGGAGCTCAAGTGCGAAGAAACCGGCAAGCTTTTTCCGGTAACCGACAAGGCGAGAACGGTCTTGACCGCACTCCTCACTCGCTGTCACGAGCTGGGAGTGGTCATTCGCACTGACCACCGAGTGACGGAGGTCACTCGTCTTACCGGTACAGCAATGGGGTTCGTTGTTCACCATACCCATGGAACCTTGCATGCAAAAAAGGTCATTCTGGCTACAGGTGGCCGCTCACTTCCGAAAACAGGGAGCGACGGGTTCGGTTATGAGCTGGCCCGTCGGCTGGGACATCGGGTCAGTGCAACCACTCCGGCCCTAGCTCCCTTGGTGCTGGACGAGACCCTGTTTCATAAGGACCTCTCAGGCATCTCACAGGAGGTGGAACTGACTACGACGGTGAATGGCCATGTCGTAGACCGAAGAACCGGTAGTATGCTCTGGACCCACTTCGGGGTCAGTGGCCCAATCGTGATGGATGCCAGCCGGTTTTGGACAGGCGCCCGCGAAAAAAGCGAGTCGGTTGAGCTATCCGTGAATTTCCTGCCGGCCCTGACTCAAGAATCCGCCCGCCAGTGGTTCATGGAGCAAGCCACAGCGGCGCCCCGTCGCTCGCTGACTAAGTGCCTGGTTCACCTGGTCACGGAACGATTCGCTGAGTCCCTCTGCCGATATCTGGGGATCAACGGGCAGACGGCCATCGGCCAACTTCCTAGGAAGGACCGAGATCGTGTATTGGTGGGACTCGGGAAGTTTCCGCTGCCAGTGCAACAGGATCGGGGCTGGAACTATGCGGAAGTTACGGCGGGTGGTGTTCCACTGGAAGAAATTAATTTTCGCACGACGGAATCGAAGCTGGTGCCGGGTCTCTATCTAGTTGGGGAAATCCTCGATTGCGATGGCCGGATTGGTGGCTTCAACTTTCAATGGGCTTGGGCAACGGGATTACTCGCAGGTCGAGCGGTATCTGCTACTGTGCGTGAAGATGGAGCGGTTCGTGGGTAAACAGGTTACGTCTCATAACGACATGTTCGCGCGGAACGTAGGTTTTCTTGACAGAGAGGAGGAGATCATCTATCCGTGGACAAGATAAGACTCGGTCTTTCGCCGAGTCTATGCCATGAGAACCACAAGGAATCGACGATATGGGTCGCATCCTGAACTGTCCGCGGTGTCAGAAGGACGGTATTTTACAGTCTCACCCGCAATCGCCCCGCGAGCACCTCGCCTCATTTATTTTTGTGGCGCCATTCAAATGTCCGTCGTGCAGTCACCGGTTTCTCGCATCTCGGCTTTGGTTGGACCATCCCACGCATCCGATGGATCGCCGCGAACATCTCAGGATTCCCGTGCGACTCTATCTTTCGTTTTCGGGGGGCAAGGTCCGTGGTGAGGGAACGGTACTCGATCTCTCTATGGGCGGTTGCATCATCAAGAGCGAGACCCAGGTCCATACGGACGACATCTTCTATCTGCAATTGACGCTGAGCGAAAGTGATCCTCCTCTTGAAGTGGCTGCGATGGTCCGTTCTGTGAGCTTTCGCGGTATCGCCTTTAAGTTTCTTCGAGCCGCCCAAGAGAATAGGCGCCTATTGGCCTTCGTTCAGGCTCAGATACCGGATCAGTCCGATAAATCATCCAATAAAGTCGGTGTCGCCGCCTGAGCATATCGGCGAATCCCCTCCCGGTCGTTCATCGATCATCCTGCGAGAAACGTTTTCCGCGCCATGATTCTGTGGCGTGGGCGGATGTTTTCAACCGCCTGCTAGGTCGGAGTTTCCCAGGCAGAGTAAAGCGGATGATCGTTGATCAGTTTTTCATGTGCGGCGAGGTCATAGGGTTCGATGGTGAGGTCCTTCTCATCGAGCGGCTCCGGGCACGATGAAGAACAAAGGTATGCGCGATACGATTCGGCTTTCTCTTTCGTGGCGAACCGACAGAGCCCATATTCCGGCATTCCGGATGAGGGATGCCAAAATGCGAGCTCAATCGCGCTCCCCTGATAGATGCCGAGGGTGCGGTGCGTGATCTGATATCCGCCGGGTAAATGTGAAGAGGGTTCAAGCGACATCGGACGGTCTCGCCTCCGTATCATACAGATGATCCGCATGATAGCATGATCGATATCCTGCGCTATAGACCGGCTCGCGCATGTCAAAGGAGGAGGAGCATCATCATGGGCAGTCGTATTTCGGTATTCGCTACCCTCATTATTTCGGTTCTGCTTGCAGGGCTCTCAGGGTGCGGCTACAACGATCTCCAGGGGTTGGACGAAGATACCAAAGCTGCCTGGAGCGAAGTGGTCAATCAGTACCAGCGGCGGGCCGATCTGATTCCGAACCTGGTTGCGACCGTCAAAGGTTACGCCGCGCATGAGAAGGAGACGCTCGAAGGAGTCGTGCAGGCTCGTGCACAAGCCACGGGGATTCAGGTGACGCCTGAAACGTTAAAAGATCCGGCCGCCTTCGAACAGTTCCAAAAAGCACAGGCTGGCCTCACCTCGGCGTTAGGCCGCCTCATCGCTATTGCAGAAAATTATCCCAATCTGAAAGCCGACCAGAGTTTTCGTGATCTTCAGAGCCAACTGGAAGGGACAGAGAATCGTATCGCCGTCGCACGCAAACGCTACATAGAGAAAGTGGCGGAGTACAACAAGGGTGTCCGCTATTTCCCCACGAACCTGACGGCGAAGTTTCTCCTCCATCTGGAAGAGAAACCGAACTTTACTGTGGCGGATGAAAAGGCTGTGGCTAAGCCTCCAGAGGTCAAATTTAACTGAGCTAGGCTGACGATGGATACACGGCGCATGAGCCGTGTCTGGCGAAGGCCGGCGCGGCTCATGGTCTTTTTCGGGATATTGCTCATGGCCGCCTCGGCTTGGGCGCTGGAGGTACCGGCCCTCACGGGCCGCGTCGTGGACCTTGCGCACGTGCTGCCCGCTGATGTTGCAGCCTCACTCAGCCGCGACCTCGCAGTCCACGAGACGAAAACCAGCAATCAAGTTGTCGTTCTGATTCTGCCGTCCCTCGACGGCGAGCCGCTTGAATCCTTCTCTCATCGCGTCGGTACCACCTGGAAACTTGGCCAGAAGGGGACGGAGAACGGCGTATTACTGCTCGTCGCTCTGCGCGAACGGAAAGTCCGTATCGAGGTGGGCTATGGTCTCGAAGGCACCTTGACGGACCTCCAGTCTTCACACATCATTCGCCAGGAGATTGTGCCTCGGTTTCGGACAGGTGATCTGCCTGGCGGTATTGTTGCCGGAGCCCAAGCCATCCTCGGTACTATTGAAGGTACATATAAGGTTGAGGAGGTGGTAGCAGGTCGCGTTCGTTCCGGTCAGGAGCTAACGGCCGTTCAGTATGTGATCATCGGGATCGTGGTTGGGACCTTGGCCGGTATCGTGTTGAGCCATGGGCTTCAACGCACTCGGGCGTCGCTCGGCAGTCTGCTCGCATTTCTCGTCGCGCAATTTGCGTCGGTGGGGTTGGGTCTCGTGGCCGCCGTGGTGACGGCTTTCTTGTTGTGGCTCATCCTGCAAGCGAACCGTGGAGGAGGCCAGGGTGGAGGATGGGGAGAAGGTTTCATGACAGGACCTGGTGGCGGATTCGGCGGTTCATTTGGAGGTGGCGGCGGATTCAGTGGAGGGGGCGGTGACTTTGGCGGCGGCGGTGCCTCGGGAGATTGGTAGATGAAGCCCTTTACCGAGAGAGAGAGTGAACGGATAAGGCGAGCGGTTCAACAGGCCGAGTCGGTCACGAAGGGTGAGATTGTGCCCATGATCGTCCCGGCCTCGGCTCTGTACCGTGAAGCAAGCTATCGAACCGGGTTCATGCTCGCTCTGCTTATGCTTGCCCTGCTTCTGACGATAGAGATCTACTGGTTACCCTGGGGCTGGCATGCCGGCAACGCCGGCTGGCTACTGTTGGCGGTCGTCGCCTCATATGGATTGGGGCAATGGATTGGCAGGATTCCGATCGTCATCCGTCTCGTCACGTCACGTGAGCGGCTCGCGCATAAAGTCACCCTGCGTGCCGAGCAGGCATTCTACAAGCATGGATTGCACAATACGAAAGACCGAACGGGCATCCTGATCTTTGTGTCGCTTCTGGAGCGCCGTGTGCACGTCTTGGCGGACAAAGGCCTCAACGGTCGCGTTCCTTCCGGTACGTGGGACGGATTGGTCAGTGGCATTACCGACGGTATTCGAATGGGACAAGCGACCGACGCTATCTGTGAGGCGATTGAGAAATGTGGAATTCTCCTCGGACAGGTGAGTCCTGCTGGCTCAGGCGACAACCCGAACGAATTACCGGACACATTGATTCAAGAATCATAATCGTTGGCTTGATAGACTGCCTGGCGAGGTTCCGCTAGAATCCAAGCCTATGTCCGACCCTGCCACGTCACCCGGCTCTCCACCAGCATCGCAGGACGAAAATCATTCCGTCGTGAAAGCGGCTGGGGTGATCGGTATTGGTACTTTTTCCAGCCGGATTCTTGGTTTCGTCCGCGACATGGTCTTGGCCCGCCTCTTCGGCGCCACGCCCGCCGCGGACGCGTTCTACGTCGCCTTTCGGATTCCCAGTTTGCTGCGCGAACTCTTTGCCGAAGGATCGATGTCCTCGGCCTTCATTCCGGTCTTTACGGAATATCGGACTCTGCGAACCAAGCAGGCAGCATGGGAACTGGCCAGCGCCGTATTTACCACGTTGTTGACGATCGTCACCCTGGTCACCGTCATGGGTACTCTTGCCGCGCCGTGGCTCGTGCAGCTTCTTGCACCTGGATTTGACGCGAGCCCAGAAAAGGTTGCACTGACGACTCTGCTCACCCGCGTCATGTTCCCCTATCTGCTGTTTATCAGCCTGGCGGCCTTGGCGATGGGGATTCTCAACTCCGTACGGGCCTTCACGGCCCCGGCCTTCTCGCCGCTCTTTCTGAACGTCTTTATGATCGGCTGTGCATTGTATGTATCACCGTACCTGTCGGAGCCGATTGTTGGTGTGGCCATCGGGGTGGTCGCAGGAGGGGCCGCACAATTTGCGATGCAGCTTCCCAGCCTGAAGCTGCGGGGCCTGCTATTCGGATTTCGGTGGGAGCCGGGCCATCCGGGGTTACGGCGGATCGGTACGCTGATGGTCCCCTCGCTTCTTGGTCTGTCGGTGACACAGATCAACATTACCGTGAGCACGATCCTCGCCTCTTTTTTTGCCGGAGGGCCGACCTATCTCTTCTACGGCATGCGGTTGATTCAGTTTCCGCTCGGAATTTTTGGTGTGGCCTTGGCCACAGCCATCTTGCCGACCCTCTCTGCGCAGGCCGCGCGCGGCGCATTGGGAGAATTGCGGGTGACGTTGGGATTCGGGCTGCGCATGATCCTGTTCATTATTCTTCCGGCGATGCTGGGGTTGATCCTTCTGCGGCAACCGATCGTCCATCTGTTTTTCGAGCATGGGACCTTCACGGCGCACGATACGGCTGAGACTGCCTTAGCGGTGCTCTGTTATTCCGTCGGCCTCTGGGCTTTTGGAGGTGTTCGTATCATTGTTTCGGCCTTCTATTCGTTGCAAGACACGCGTACGCCGGCTATCTCAGCGGCCATCGCTGTCGCGGCCAATCTTATGTTCTCGCTCATCCTGATGTCGGCCCTTGGCGCGGCTGGCCTGGCCTTAGCCACAGCCTTGGCGGCAATGGTGAACGGGGGAATTTTAGTCGCGGTGCTGCACCGCCGGTTAGGCGGCATCGAATGGGGCACGGTGGGACGATCATCGCTACGTGTGCTGGTCGCGTCTGTGCCGTTGGTCGTGATCTGCGGCTGGGTCGCTGCAGCGCAGTTGTGGACGCATCCCGGTGATTGGCTTGAAAAGTCGATCATGCTCACGATGGCGATTGGCTTGAGCGTGAGCGGCTATCTGGGTGTCCATGTCATGCTACGTTCGGAAGAGCTTGTTTTCGTGTGGGGGATGGTACGGAAGAAATTAGGGCGAGTGATCGGCCGCTGAGGTGATGTATGCGTCAGGCGATTATCTTCGAAACACGATGGGGCTGGATGGGCATTTCCGAAACGTCGAAAGGAATCGACGCGGTGGTGATGCCCCAGGCGTCGCGCCAGGCCCTGTTGTCTGAGCTGCCTGCGGATTCTGTGGAGCTACTGGAAGGCCAGGCCTCTTCACGATTGCGAGAGGCGCAGGCCCAATTAACCGACTATCTCGACGGAGCACGTCAATCCTTCGATCTGCCGCTCGACCTCTCGGGAGGGACGAGCTTCCAGCAAAAGGTCTGGCGAACGCTTCTGAGTATTTCCTATGGCAGGCTGCGATCCTATCAATGGGTCGCCATGCGCGTGGGAGGCAGCCAGTATGCCCGTGCCGTCGGTAATGCCGTGGGGGCGAATCCTCTGCTGGTTGTGATTCCCTGCCATCGGATCGTGGCACATGATGGGTCGATCGGCGGATTCTCTTGCGGCCTGCCCTTGAAGCGAAAACTGCTTGCTCTTGAGGGCACGCTCGCGCAGCTTCGTTCGGAACGGTGACGTATGAAGGCCGTAATTCAGCGTGTGACGCGAGCATCGGTTGAAGTCGATGGCCAGGTGGTGGGACGGATCGATGTCGGCCTGCTGGTCTTGCTGGGCGTCGCGAAGGGGGACAAAGAGACGGATGGCCGGTACCTCGTCGAGAAGATTCGCACCGTCCGAATCTTTTCCGATGCACAGGGAAAGATGAATCGCTCGTTGACGGACATTGGTGGATCGGTCTTGCTGGTTTCCCAGTTCACGCTCCTCGGACGGACGACGAATGGCCGTCGCCCCAGCTTTGACGAGGCTGCGCCCCCTGACGAAGCCAAGTGCCTCTATGAATCGGTCGCTATGGAATTATGGGCGCAGGGGACTCCGGTTGAGACCGGTATCTTTGCCGCGCACATGCAGATCGATTTATTGAACGACGGCCCGGTGACCTTTCTGATCGACAGCCGTAGTGCGAGTTCGTCGGCTGTGAAGAGAGCTCGCCAGGCTGGAAGCGCTGAGCCGTGAACGATGAGCACGGAAATAATTGTTACGGTAGTGTTCCGCGTTCATCGTTCAGATTATAGTTGTGTGCTCGCTTCTTCTACTCAAGTCTATTGTGTGAAGACCGATAGAAGAATCATGGGCCGACATCGGCACGTTGGAGAACATCTGCTATACTGAGCTCACGAGTCTTCGGAATGTGTGAGAGGTGGATATGAGAACGCAAGTTCCGCCACGGCATCCGCTCCGGCAGTTCTTCGGTGCCCTGACCGAGAAGAGTTTCACGGAACATCTCGGGTGGCCCGACCTCAATGTCACCAGCTACGTTTCCAATCTGCTGGTCGACTTTACCCACACCGACTATTTGTATAAGATCAGGAATATGCAAGACCAACCGGTCGATACGGTGGTCGATCTCCTGTTCGAGTCCGAAGTACTGCTCGATGCGCAGTCGATGGATCGTGAACGCGATGTGCATCAGCACATCGGTGATTTTACGCTGTTTATGTCGGGCTTGTTTCCAGAATATCTGCGCCGTCTCAAGACGGCCGGATTGATCTACCACAAAGATTTTCTGGTGGATTATATGAAGACAGGAAAACGCTCCTACGGGATTGTCGCGCAAATGGCCGACAGCCCATCAGGGGAGGAACCTCCGCTGTTCCGAAAACTCTCCGACAACTTCGAGCTCTGCGTTACCGGTCTTGGTTTTGTGCGGTCCGACCTGGACCGTATGAAAGATCCGTCCTACCGACAGGTTCGGGACCTTCTCCTCAATTGACCAGCTCCCGCTTCTCAGGACGTGCCGCGAAATGTTGGCTTGCAAGACCTGACCACTTTTCTCCCCTCTCTTCCTCCTATGCTTGCCCATAACGGTTTAAATAATCGCGCAATCGTTGAAAAGCCGCATCTGAACTGACATTAGAATTAACAGAACTGATCTGCTCTAAGCATGTCCCAAGTTCTGAAGAGGGCCACTGTTCGGCTTGATCCACAACCGCATTCAAGAGCGACAAGGCTTCCGAGGGATACTTTGTTGCCAATTTAGACTCGGCAAGTTCCTTTACAGGCATGTAGAAATGCTTGGTCTTGACCAGCATTGACTTGAGCAAGGTGAATGCCTCTTGGAAATGTGAGTCAGCGTGGATACATAATTCCATGAGCGCGGCGGACTCTTCACCGGTACGTTTGTCATATGACTTCGGCCAAACCGTTTCAATGAGAGGCTTTATACGATGTGTCCAATAATCAGCACGACGATCCCCTGCACTGCCAAGTGAACGAGCCAACGTTTTTGCTGCTTTAGCCAGTCCCTCTTTAGGCAGAGCGTTGAACGCATCTCTCAGTTCGCTAATGCTGAAATGGTCATGAAACTCAAGAGCTGCTATCGTGAGCAGCGATGCATACTGTTTATCGTGTTTACCCAGATTGGTGTAATGACGAGCTGTCTCAAGAAACGGAGTCTTGAAGGTATCGAGCAATTCAGCATTTATCCTTGGCATCCACAAATAGCCTTCCCATGCCCCTTGTGCTTCCGCTGGGTTTACCCCCCAATCAAAGTAGGGGAAGAGAACATTGGCAGCCCAAGCAGAGTCAGCTGAATGAAGAGACGCCAGATGTGCAGCCATCATAACTCGACCATGAACGAACCCTTTTGGCGTTGGATTAGCGAGCCTGGTCAGTCTAGCCTTGACCAACTCAGGTAGTCCTGAGCCAACCTTGGGCTCCGTCCGATACCACCAATTAAGAATGGCTTCTGTAGCATGTCCCACGGGATTATTAATTGCTCTACCAACTGAATCTCCTTCCGACAAATCCACTTCGATATCGGCGTTTTCGAAGATTCTGTCGGTGAGCTGAAACCAGATTTCAAATAAAGATGGTGGCACAGCCTTAGCTAGGCTCTTTAACCACCAAGCATAGCTATGTCGCAATTCCCGAATCGTTTCGTTCGGGGCATTGAGAAGACACGGTCCGATTTCGCTCAGAGTCAGCACGAGATTGTCGCTCTCAGCGAACACCTGCAAGGCCTCCCTCCAAACGCCAATGTTCCACCCTCCATTTGTGGCTAGGACACGAAGGGACTTGATTGCTTGATCAGGAGTAGTTTGACAAATATCTCTCCAATCGTCCTCATAGAAAAAATTGCTGTTGGGACGGATTGCTAGCGCATCTACCAACTTGTCTAACTCTCTCGGCAGCTTAACAGGTTGTCGAAATAGTCTTCCATCTCCAGACTCCATCCATGCCGGAAAGTGATCGCGTTCATCTGCTTGAAGTTGCCACTGAGGATGTTTAGCCGAAAGTTCGAGCAGCCGCTGTTTCGCATCCGTAGTCAGAGTACAGCCGTTACTCTCCAATGTCTGAAGTTGCAACCAGATTGAATGATCGCTTACTTCGATCCAGGCGCTATTCTCCAGGTCAACGCGGTACATGGAGCGAGGGGGCCCAGCCAGGATGGCATCGAGCAATTCATTGGTCTGATCAGGGCCAAGCTTCGGGCCAAGCCTCAAGAGTAAGCGGAAATATTCCCTTTGAGTTTCCGAAGACCATATCCACCACCCGTCGTCCTGTAATAAGAGAGCCAGACCCTCTGTGGGCAGGACAAGCGTGGTCTCGCTTGAGGCAAAGAACTCCAATCTTCTAAAGAGTGGATACCTGATGAATTTCCACCGTACTAATTCCATCTTTGCCAACGGAGGGTTTTGTGCTGCGGCGGACAACCAGGCGTCCCGGCACAATTCTATCAGGATGGTCCACTCATGATAATCGTTGTTCTGTTCGTGATCTGTGATGGACGGACGATGAGTGTAAGACAAATCACATTTATCTGAAGCCCCCTCTAGTTCCGCCATTAACTCCAGAATATCCCGAAGGAGGGCGGTGAAATCGGGAAGGCATTCAACAGCAACCTTTGCCCAATCTGTGTGTGTTTTGATTTCCCTGAGTTTCTCCCACGGGTGCTCTCCAATTCTCAGGCAGATTTCCCAATCAACATAGTCCCTGACATGAGGATCACGATCAGCTGCTTGCTGGTCCGTTTCGCCTTCTCGCCTTGATAGTCTGCGCTGCAAGGATTCACTAAAGCTCACAAGCGGCCGGAGTGGGTAAATGAGTTCTTGCTTCAGAGTAATGTTCCAGCCAAGTCGCTTGAACTGGTCTACCCAACTATACAGAGGCATGCCAGAACAGTGGCGACTGTTTGTGGCGAGTCCAGCACAAATCAGTCGCCAAATCGTTGTAAGGGAGCGAGGTATACTGCAGGTATCGGCATTGATTTCTTTGATGATGAGGTCTTTGAAATCCGGGTGTAGCGAGCAACCCCGCTTAATCACCCACATGAGAACTTCATGTTTGTCCAGATGGCGAATAAGCCATCTGGCTATGTGCCACATCACATCATCCAATCGAGGAGCCATGAGGCTCGGATCTCCGATGGTCACCAGTGACATAGGGACACTGTGACTGTGTGGGGCCAGACGATCTAATAAAGAAAAAAGTGCTGGAGTATCGTTTGAAAACGAGGGCGCGATTCCAAGCTTGCGCAGGTCGGTCTGCGTGAAACGTGGTTCAGCTAATACACCAAGCCATTCAATCGGTGGCAGAGGATCGAGTTCTGCGAAGGTCTTGGCTGACTGGCCAGTGGGTTCCATGAGCGCCCAGAGGACTCGCTCAACTTGTCCGTCACTCTTGATGGGCGAAGGGCGGCCAGATGCTTCATGGACAATGATCGCTCGTTTGCCTGTAATACCGTCCCGGTATTTCTCAGCCCACTCCTTCAATGTCTCATGTACCAGGAAATGCGATCCCCTGTTGGGGTATAGGATAGGAACAACTCCTTTCGATTGCCAATCTCGTTGAGCTCTATCCTCATCCCCATCATTAAAGTCTCCGAACGCAAAGACTTCCCTAGACTCCTCACCAAGAATCCGGTCTGCCGCGAGCGCATCAAGCATGTATCTCAAAACGGGGTCGCCAACGCTATAACCGACAAAGCAGACCACATAGTTGCGAAATAGCTCGGAAACAAAGCGACTGGCCCAGCGCTCCGTGAGATAGGCCAACCCAAAATCCCCACTAGATACGACGAGATTGTTTAAAGCAGTGGCATCGTTGTTTTCAGGCAAAAGTCCGTGCAGATATACAAGGCCATTCCATCGGCTTTTCTTGGGAACGGGTAGTAACGGGGCAGCGTAAGAGTGCAAAGACGGAGCAACCTGAAGAAAGATTCGGTCGAAATTTGTCGTCACTAACCGCACAGAATCATCTTGACACTTGGCTAGTGTCAGTAAGGCTTGATGAGTGGCCGTGGAGGTGGGGTCACTGAAGCTCTTCGGGGTAAGTATCTCTCGAATCTTTTCGCGGACGACGGGTCGTTGCTTGATCCTTCCCTCCAATAGACCGATTGCTATATCAAAGCGTTTATCTTCGATGACTTCCTTCTCTCCAGCGTTAGGATTCTCGCCCAGAGCTTCAAAAATGCCTGTTGTAAGACCATCGAATCCCGGCAAACCAGCTGGATAGGAGATGCCTGCCCCACAAAAGAAAACCACATTCCCATCCTCGTGGGCATGGACCAGACGGTCAGGTACTTCAGGACCATCCTTGATAAAACGCATGGGAAACGGTCCACAGTTTCATAGGGAAAACAGGAGGCAGAGTATACGTTGGCGTAAGGAAATGCGAAAGGCAGACCGACTTGAAGGACACCCCACAACAAGACTAAGCTGAAGGGTGTAACCCTCGTTCGTGACGTATCCTATATGGCTGCCGGTTGGTGGAACGGGACCAGCTAGCTGACCGTTTGCAAGTTTCGGAAAAACTCTGTGGGCAAGCCTGAGTTTCACTGGTCTGGACGTTTGGGATAACATGAGCACACCACGCAGGATGCTCAAAAATGCCAGAGTTCTCACCCGCCCAACCTCGGCGCGCCGCGCCGCGCCGTTCCGCGGGCAAGGCCGCAGCGAGCGAAGAGGTGAGGCGTACGCCTCGGTACGTTGAGCTTCTGAGCGCGGCGAGAACGAAGCTGGCGGGATTTTTCAGCATCCTGCCGGAGGACAATTTCCATGAAAGACGCACTCTTTCATCTGGCCTTTCCCACACACGATGTGGCGGCGGCGAAACGTTTCTATGTCGAAGGGCTTGGTTGTACGTTGGGTCGTGAATCGAGCCGCGCCGTTCTGTTCGGACTCGCAGGGCATCAACTCGTGGCGCATCTGGTGACGGAGTCTCTGCCACCACAACAGGGCATATACCCCCGTCATTTAGGTCTGGTGTTCCTGTCGAAAGATTCGTGGCAACGGCTGTTGGAGCAGGCCCAGGCGAACAGCTTGTCTTTCTACCAGCAGCCCCGTCTCCGGTTCCCGGGCACCAGCCTTGAGCACCACACCTTCTTTCTCGAAGACCCCTCCGGGAACCTCCTTGAATTCAAACACTATCTTCATGAGTCTGCGATCTTTGGCGAACAGGGTTCCTCTGAGATCGGTGATTCCTCCGAGCCGTCATCTGAGTTGTCGCCACCGGCTTTCCCCTGAGCTCTTACGGTGCCGGGTGTGTAGCGCCTCGATTGATTCGATTAAGGATACGCTCGTGTCGGCGAGTCAGGGCAGCCGTTTTTCTAATCGGATCGTATCGTTTGGGTGAGGGTAAGATGGCTGCCAGCCAGGCGGCCTCGTCGGGCGTCAGGTCTCGTGCGGATTTCTTGAAGTGGTGACGGGCTGCCGCCTCCGCTCCGTAGATTCCCTGTCCCCATTCTGCGACATTGAGGTACAGTTCGAGAATACGTTCCTTCGTGAGCTGCTGTTCGAGGGAGCGGGTGATCAACGCTTCCCGGGCCTTTCGAAACAAGGACCGTTCGGAGGAGAGGTAGAGATTTTTAGCCAGTTGTTGGGTAATGGTGCTCCCGCCGCGTTTGAGTTCACCCGCCTCAAGGTTATATTTGGCGGCTTCTTTGATCCCTTCCCAGTCGAATCCTTCGTGAGTGAAGAACGCCGCATCTTCCGCTCCCACGACCGCTTGGCGGAGTGAGGGAGCGATGCGAGAGAGCGGCACCCATACCCAATGGCGTTTGGCACTGTGGCGTTGTGCTTCGGCTTGGGCCTGTCGTGCGTCCATGAGTGCCGTTACGGGTGGATTGGTCGTGCGTAAGATCGAGACGTCTGGCATGGTGAGCAGCCAGAGAAACAGGACTGCCCCGGCCGGGAGGCAGAGCGCGAGAATCA
>JBDSKU010000219.1:0-9580 GCA_039916745.1 Nitrospiraceae bacterium | reverse complement strand
GTCAACCGCGCCTGCGACCCATTGGCCCCCGCGATGGGCACAGCAGATCCCAGCAGCCGGCAGGACATTCAGATTGGGTCGCGGCGCTACCACTATCAGTGGTTCCGCATGGCGGGGGGCAACCAGGGAGAGGATCGGATCGGTCTGGTCTTCAGGGATACGACTGACGATAGTCGCCTTCAAGACCAACTCATCCAGGCCGAAAAATCGGGTAGTCTCGGAACCCTTACCGCGGGAATCGGGCATGAATTGAACAATCCACTCTTCGGCATTCTCGGACTGGGAGAGGCCATCGAAGACGAAGCCAGCCTCGAACGTGTCAGATCCTATGCCCGCGATATCGTCCAGCATGGCCGTCGAATGGCTGCGATCATACGAGACTTCACCGGTGTCACCACCCGCGAAACATCGGACCAACGGCAACCGGTCCACCTCGAACGAGAACTCGATCACGCCATCGCGACACTCACGGGCAGCATGGACATGTCAGGACTCACGATCGAGAAAGCCTATGCAGGGGACACCACGGTGCTCGCCCTCCCCGACCAACTCAGGCAGGCCTTCACGAATTTATTGATGAATGCCATCCAGGCGATGAAGGGCCGTGGCTCCTTGCGCCTCGCGACAGTCCCAACCGATACATCCGTCGTGACCACGATTGTCGATTCAGGCCCCGGCATTCCGAAACAACATCTGTCGAGGATTTTCGATCCGTTCTTTACAACCAAGGGACAAGGCGACGGATCCGGGCTTGGCCTGACCGTTGCGCGCCGGATCATCAAGAAATTTGGAGGGGACATCAGGATTGAGAGCCAGGAGGGAAACGGCACCTCGTGCATCGTCACCCTCCCGGTGACTCCGCTTTCGCCACCCCCACAGGAGGCTTCATGCACCGAATCCATGTCTCGCTCTGCGCCGCAACCCTCACCGTCTTAATCGCTGGGTGGTGGAGCCCCTCTGCCCTCTCTGCCAAAGAACGCCCGGGATCGTCCGGCATTCCAGTGGAAAAAGTGGCGGCCTATCTCTATGCCGTCATCAAGGCCGATCGCACGGTCTACACGACGGAGATCGTCAATCGACTCCAGGAGAAAGGCGTCACCACGGCGTCTGAACATTGGGAACAGGAGAACGCACTCATGTTGCCGGCCCAGTTCCTCCAGCATGCTGGCAAGCTGGCAGCCGAGAACGGAAGCGGAATCCGGTATCGACTGATCAGTCTCTGGCCTATTTACCGCCGCAACTCCCCCGCCAGCGATCTGGAGCGAAGCGCGCTGGAGTCTCTCAGCAAGAATCCCGACCAGCCAGTCACGGGAATCGTCACCAGCGGGCGCAAACAGTTTTTCCAGGCCATCTATCCCGACGTCGCCGTGTCACCGGCCTGTATCAACTGCCACAACAGCCATCGACTCAGTACGAAACGGGACTTTAAACTCAACGATGTCATGGGCGGAATCACGATCACGATTCCGTTGGAGTAGCAGGGACCGCCATACGTCAACCGTCACTCGTCAAGCGAAGACGATCCGCCCCTCACGAATGACGATTGATGTCAGCGTTACGACGATGCGGTGGGATTCGGCGATACGACGGGAATCGGAGCGTGATAGTCCTCGCGATAGATGGCAATCACCGTCATCAGAATACTCATGAGGATCGGCCCTACGAACAGCCCGATCAGACCATAGAGCGCGAGACCCCCGAGAATGCTCAAGACGAGAAACAGCACCGGCCTCTGGAGGTCCTGTCCGATGAGCCAGGGCCTCAAAAACTGATCGACGGTCGAGACTACGCCAATTCCCCAGATCAGCATCACTAGCGCCTTCCCCATCGATCCGACCGTGAAAAAATACATCACGACAGGACCCCAGACAAAGGCCGTGCCACCGAACGGTAGCGGCGCAAGAAGGATCGTGAGCTCGGTCAGCACCACCGCAAACGGAACTCCCAACACGGCATAGGCTGCACCGGCCAACAGACCCTGAGCGATGGCGGTCAGGAGTACGCCCTTCACAACGGCGCGAATCGTGATATCCATTCGCGCAAAAATCTTCTGATTCTGCGCCTCGTCGAGTGGAACGAGCTCATAGAGAAACCAGAGCCAGCGACGACCATCTTTGTACAAAAACCAGAGCGTAAATAAAATGATGAGAAAATTACTGAGCAAAATAAAGGCGTTTTTTAGCAGGTCGCTTAATTGATCGACAAAAAACGTGGAGACCACTTGCGCATTCGACCGAACCAACGCCTCTAACGCGTCCGGCTGCAGAACATAGCGTCCGATCAGCCCCTGGAGGGTGCCTCCGATCGCCGGCAGCTTCGAGAGCTGCTCCGGCAAATGCTGGATCCCACCGGCTTCGATCCACGTCTGCACCGCCAGCTCTGCGCCGACCGCTTCTCGCACCAGCATCACTGCCATCAGCAGCACTGGCACGACCACCATGGCTATGACGCCCAGGGTCAGGCACCAGGCTGACAGGGCATCGCGCCCGCCCAAGTGGAAAAGTCATGTGCGCGAGAATCACCGCTCACAACACGGGGAGGAGAAACGGCCGAAACATCAGGGCGATCTGATAGAGGAGTACTGAGAAGAATGCGAAAAAAACGGCGGTGAAGAGCTGCGGCTTCGTCATGGGTTGGCTACGAACAGGAGAGAACCGGCAGACCTATCGGAGCGCTTCGCCTCGGGAATCTTTATCGAGCACCACAACCTGCTTGGCCCGGTGTGCGGAGAGATCCCGGACACTGCCCGGCAACTTCGGTTGCTCCTCAGGCCAGGAAGTCACTCCCATATCCGTGATCCCTTGCATCTTGGCGCCTTCTTCCATGATGAACAACGGCGTCTGGACTTCTCCAATCAGTGTCGCCGTCTTCAGCAACTGCACACGCTCCGTTGCCGTGACCTTCGCCTTGATGCGACCGCTGCTGATCACCGTGCCGGCTGTAATCATGCCCTGTACGAGTCCGTCCTCGCCGATAATGACTTGCCCCTTGGTCTGAATCACGCCGTCGAGACGGCCATCGATCCGCACCGTCCCATCGACATGGATCTCGCCCTTCAGCAAGACCCCTTTGGCCAACAGGGTAATGTTGTCATCTCCGGCAAAGCCACTACTTTTCATACGTCATTCCCCCTTCATACTCTATCATCTACGCAAGCTTACACCATTCGTCTCAGCGCGGCCTAGGAGAATCCAAAAGTATGCCGGAGCCGTTCCCAGATTCCGCCTCCATGCACTTCACAATACACGCTGGGCTCCGTGCCCTCGATGAACACCTCCGGCACCTGCTCAGGGCACTGAGACGTGGCCAACTGCCCGGTCTTCGGATCGATGGTGCGGGCAACGACACCAGCGGGCATCACGAAAGCGGGAACATTCGGTGGGATCACCCGCTGTGCAAGCTCCATCCAGATCGGCAACGCCGCCTGCGACCCCGTGAGACGCAGCGGACGTTCATCGTCGAATCCCACCCAGACTCCGATCACCACGTCGGACGTGTAGCCCACGAACCAAGCGTCGCGATAGCCGTCGGTGGTGCCGGTTTTCCCAGCCACCGCACCTTGGAATCCGATCACCCGGGCCTTGCTCGCCGTGCCCCGCTGCATCACGCCTTCGAGGAGAGACGTCAACACATAGGCCCCCTGAGCCGATGTCGCCTGTTGCCGATTCGGCACGGCATTCCACAGCATATCGCCCTGCCGATCCCTCGTCGTACGAACCGCCGTCGGCTTCACCGCAATCCCTCCGTTGGCCACCGCCCCATAGGCCGCCGCAATCTCCAGCAACGACACCGACGAACTGCCCAACGCAACCGACGACAGATCTTCGCCGATGGCGCTCTTCACACCCAGGCGATGCAACAGCTGCACGATCGGCTTCGTCCCCACGGCCTTGGCCACACGCACGGCCGGGACATTGAACGACTGTTCCAGCGCATGCCGCATGGTGACATGGCCATGAAATTGTTTATCGTAGTTCTGCGGAGACCAGGGACCGGTCTCCGATTCAAACGTCACCGGCTCGTCCGCCAGCAAACTCGCCGCCGTCAGACGGCCGGCCTCGCCTTCACGAGCTGCCTCCAGCGCCGCAAGATAGACGAAGGGTTTGAAGAGCGATCCCGGTTGCCTCCGTGACTGCACGGCACGATTGAATTGACTCCGCCGGTAATCTCGCCCTCCGACCAGCGCCAGGACTGACCCGTTCTTAGGATCGAGCACCACCATCGCCCCCTGCATCGGCTCCAGCGCACTATTGAGATAGGGATGCGTCGCCTCTAACTTCGCCAAGCCCTTCTCCAAAGACTCACTGGCTGCCTGTTGGATCATGGGATCAAGCGTGCTGTCGATCCGCAAACCCTCCGGCAACGGAACGGCACCGGCCTCTTCCACTTCCCGCAACACCGCGTCGACGAAATAGGGCGCATCGGTCAACACGTCTTCTGACGGAGTCACACGTACCGGTTCATTGACGGCGCGCGTCCAGGTGGTTTCCGTCAGGACACCCGTATCCCGCAGCCGCCGCAACACGACATCGCGCCGCTGCCTCGCGAGCTCAGGATGTTTCGTCGGCGCATAACTATTCGGGCCTTTAATCAACGCGGCGATCATCGCGATCTCTTCAACCGTCAAGTCCTGAAGTGTCTTCCCGAAATAGCGGTGCGCGGCCTCGCCCACCCCGTAGATCGACACGAATCCCGCCTGCCCGAGATAGATTTCATTCAGGTAACTTTCGAGAATCTCTTGTTTCGTATACTTCGCTTCCAGAATCAGGGCGGCCAGGGCTTCTTTGAATTTCCTCCCCATCGTTCGCTGCGGCGAGTAGAACAGATTTTTTGCCAGTTGCTGCGTGATAGTACTGCCGCCCTGCACCACACCACCCTTAGCGATATTGGTCCAGAGCGCCCGCCCGACGGCCACCGGATCGATGCCGAAGTGGGAATAGAACCGGCCATCTTCGATGGTGAGAACCGTGGCGATGACGTGAGGAGGAATCTGCGCCAACGGAATCCATTCGCGCACCTGACGGGATGCACCGCGCACGCCGCTCAAGAGTTCAGGCTCCAGAAAGATGGGAAAGAGCGGAACGTCATCGACTGGAGACCGGACATCCGTCACGCGCCCCTGCTCTAACGTCAACGTCACCTTCGTCGCCCCGACATGGCCCTCCGGCTGCGGATGGAGATAGACCGTCAGCGCCTCATCGGTCAGCTGATAGTCACCGGGAGACTGCACCGGCACGGACACTCGCCGATAGCCCAACCGTTGTAGCCGCTCAAGCAGATGGCTGTGCGCCAACGAGAGATCTGGTTGCAGCAGAAAAGGCCCACTGTACAGACGCAGCGGCGGATGCTCGTCGCTCTTCGGTAGGGCAAGACTCATCGAGAGGATTGCACCATAGATCGCGAGTCCGGCTAGGCCGCTTGCGATCAGCGCCAGCAGCACCCCCACTCCCCGTTTTATCCATGGATAAACGACCGCCATCGGACCGGCTCCTTTCCGGACAGCATACGCGATCGTTCACTAGGATGCGAAACGCCTCTGTCACGAGGCAACGCTGATTCCGTCACTATTGGATGGTCATACCCACGGTTGCCTCGCAAAGAGAGGCTGAAAAAGAATGCAGGCAGAGGCGCAAGGAGGATGTCAGGGAGTGGGTGCTGAACAATAGCGCGCTACGGAACCGGGGAGACGGAAGCGATCGCTTCCGTCTCCCCACCCTTGTGGGCTCATATCACAATACCTGTTAGGGCTTGCTCGCATCGCCGCCTGCGCCAGGCGCTTCCTTGGCGGATTTTTTCTCGGCCTTGCGCTTTGCTCTCTCAGCTTTACGTTCGGCTTTGTGGCGATCCTTCGCGGCCTTCCGTTCGGCCTTCTTCGCCGCACGATCCATCTTCGGGCCGCCTTCCGCCTTCGTCTCTCCGGACGCCGGAGCCGTGGCCGCTGCTGGCGCAGACGGGGCAGGCACAGGAGCTGTCTCCTGTGCAAAAGTCGATGCACTAACACCAAGGGCAACGAGTAAGGCCGTGGCAGACAAGATCATCTGTTTCATCGAATACACCTCCTTGAGACGTGAAATGAAAGGAACCGCTTCACCGGAAAAACCGCGCTATCATAATGGGGAATCGGAGCGTTGCCAAGACTCACCCTACATCTGCATCAGGCAGGATCGCGATGCACCGTAGCCGGTGAAAAGGCCGGCAGGCAGACCGCGATATATTCCGCCCCATCAGGCCCCGGAGTGCTGTACCGAATCCACTCTCCCTTTGTCGTCATGATCCCTTGGCCTGCGGCTACGTCTATCACGCCGGTCCTGGTTTCAACCCGCAACAAACCGCGAAGGACGACCGTGTATTCACCGAACTCCGGCGTCTGTCCTGGCTCCTGCCATCCCGGTGGACTTTGCATCCGTGCCAGACTGATCTGGGATGTATTCGAATTCACCAGTCCGACAAATTCGTCGATCAACTTGGGCTTATTTCCTGCGGCCTGAATCCTGGTCGGTCGTTGAATCAATTGTGCCATCGTGCATACCTCCTCTTCTGTATGTCCCTCAATGTACCCCCGGATATCGGCCCTCTGATCCGGCAAACCCAAAAATGATGCAGGTGAGTCCTCTCACCTCTCCCCCTTCCGAGTTACTTCCTCCGGGTCTACCGCTCTCTGGGGATTTCGCTATCCTCTTAACAGCAGGCACGAGTTCCTAGACCGACAACCAAGGAGGACGACCATGCATTGCTCACGCTGCTACAGTCTCATGGCGAAAGATCATCTCTTGGTTTTCGAGGGCGCTACCGGACGCATGTGGACGGACGGCTATCGCTGCATGAATTGCGGACATGTCCATGAATCTCCTATTCAGCAGTATCACCTAATTACAACAAAAGCCTATGTCCGTAAGCCCGCACTGCGAACCAGACTACCAGGGCGAAGATGTCCATCTGGGAGCTGAGTCGTTCGTCATGCAGGCAGCCTAAACAGGTCTCTTCAAGGGAACAGCCCCACGAGATGCCTCAGCGACATCATCCAGCTCTGGCCGGAGGAACATGGCTACAATTCTCATCGTTGACGATGACGCAACCATTCGAACATTCTTGTGCCGCATCCTGGAAGAGGACGGCCATCAGGTCCGCGAAGCGGCCGATGGACAGATCGGCCTCAGGATGTATCGCCAAGATCCGGTCGATCTGGTGATTACCGACATCCTCATCCCGGAACGGGATGGAATGGAGGTCACACTCGCGCTGACGCGGGAGTTCATGGAGGCCAATGTCATTGCCATGAACGGTGCGACAGAAGCTAGGAGTCTTCCGGACATCGCCAAACTCTTCGGCGCACAGCATGCCATCCAAAAACCCTTCACAATTGAAGAAATCCGACGTCTCGTGCGCATCACATTGGCTCAGTAACAGAGGCTCAACCTGCTTACCGAACTCCAATCGCCTGCGACGGCCATAACGATCCGGCGATCATGCCGGCTCCCGCTGCCAGAAAACCGACAAGTTGCGGTGGCCAGATGGCAGTCGGCGAACCGAATCCTTCGAGTGCCAGCCAGCTCATGAGACCTGCCACAATGGCCCAGCGTGCGCCCTGAGTCGTCGCTCGTTTCCAATAGAGCCCCGCGAACAGAGGGATGAACGCCGCCACCAGCGTCACCTTGTAGGTATTCACCACCATCTTGTAGATGCTGGCGTCCGACCAGAGGGCAATCGCTAAGACCGCCACGGCAAACCCGATCAAGACCACACGCATCAGACGAAGAAATGCTGAATCGTTCAATGGCGACAGCATCGGCTTGATAACGTTCTCGCTCAAGGCCACCGACGGCGCCAGCAACGTGGCACTCGAACAACTCATAACCGCGGAGAGGACGGCGCCGAAAAACAGAACTTGGGCCATCATCGGCGTGTGCTGCATGATCAGCGTCGGCAGGACCAATTGCGAATCCTGCTCCAACAGCAGACCGAACTTCACCGGGTCCACCAATGTCGCCGCATAGGCCAGAAACATCGGGATAAAACAGAAGAGGAAGTAGAGCGTGCCGCCCAGGAGCGACCCCCGTATGGCCGTCCGTTCATCCTTCGCAGAGGTGATGCGTTGGAAAACGTCTTGTTGAGGGATCGACCCTAACATCATCGTCATCCAGGCACCGAGGAACGGAATCCAAGCCGAGAGCGTAGCCGGGGGAAAGAAGTCTAATTTGCCGGTAGCCGCTGCATGGTCGATGACCGTGCCCACTCCCCCTGCCAAGCCGCTCACGACAGACGCGATATAGAGCAGCCCTCCCATGATCACGGAGATTTGGACAAAGTCCAGGATCGCCACGGAAAACATCCCGCCGAACGTCGTGTAGGTCAACACAATCGCGGCCCCGATCACGATGCCGACCGACTGACTGACCCCACCCTCTGTCACCACGTTGAGCACCAGCCCCAACACTTTGAATTGGGCTGCAACCCAGCCCAGGTACGACGCGACGACGCAGAGGGTGCAGAGGACTTCAATGCTGCGGTCATAGCGAATCCGATAGTAATCGCCGACGGTCAGCAGATTGAGTCGATAGAGACGCGGGGCAAAGAAGAGTCCGGCGAGAATGAGACACATGCTCGACCCGAATGGATCGGCGACGACGCCACGCAATCCTTCTTTCGCGAACGTGGCAGAAATCCCGAGCACCGCTTCTGCGCCGAACCACGTCGCAAAGACCGTCGCCGTCACAATCGGCAGCGGAAGACTCCGGCCGGCGACCGCGAAATCCTTCGTGGTATGGACCCGCCTGGCGGCAACCAGCCCAATCCCGACCGACAGAAGCAGATAGAGAATGACGAATCCAAGAATCATAGGAACGGCTTGAGCATCCTTGTGGGCGGATTCTAGCGAGGCTTCGACAAGGGTGCAACGGAGGAGTGGCACAGCAGGCAAACGCATGTTAGGCTGAAACGAGTTGCTACCAGGAGGGTGCCATGAACGATCACGCAATCCATCGACAAGACTCCGCAAGAACAACGACCGGACCGTGGCCATGGCTTCTCGGCGGCGTCATCGGAGTCGGCATGATCGTAGCTTCGCTGCCAGCCCAGGCGGGCGAGTCGCAAACACCCTGGGAATGTTCAAACTATACCGGCGACGCCCATACCCGTTGTTTGGCGGCCTTCGTCGAGTCGCAGCGCGACCAGATCGCCGCGCTTCAAGCACGCGTGCAAGCCCAACAAGACACCGTCAATCAACTGAAAGCCCAGATGGATCATCAAGCCGCCGCCGGAGCAGCCGTACAACAGCAACTGGCCCAACCACCCACCATCGTGCAAGTGGCCCCTCCCCTCTATACCTATCCGCCTGTGGGACTCGGCCTCTACTTAGGGCGCCCCTGGATCTACGGACAGCCCTACTATTACCCTCCTTACATCTTCGGCCCCCGCTACTATGGACATCACCGGGGCCATCGCTGGTAACGAGGGGACACTGCGACCAATTCGTTTTCTTGCATGTAGCCTGCAGAATGCTCAAACGGTCCGTCCGGCAAGGCCGCAGGGGAGTCGAAACCGGAGGCGTACCCGTGAGGGCGCACGGTGCGACGAATAAGGA
>JBDSKU010000218.1:0-12075 GCA_039916745.1 Nitrospiraceae bacterium | reverse complement strand
CCCTATATTGAAAAAGCTGATTATGAGCTGCCTCAGCGAGCCTACACCGTCACATTTATCGCCCCCGATGGCGTGTTGACGAAGGTTGAGGTCGATCCAGCTAAAATTCCCTATGGTCCGACCGGGCTTCCAGGGAGTCTCCTGGACGTGGCGATGGGCAGTGGGGTTGCGTTGGAACATGTCTGTGGGGGGGTCTGTGCCTGTTCGACCTGTCACGTCATTGTGAAACAGGGTCTTGAGAGCTGCAGTGAAGGGACGGACGATGAGTTCGATGAGTTGGAGCAAGCGCCGGTTACGACGTTGCAGTCCCGACTCGGCTGCCAATGTGTGCCGAATGGGACGAAGGACATTGTGGTCGAAATCCCGTCCGTGAACAAGAACCTCGTGCGGGAAGGACACTAATCGTAGGTTTCTGTTTTAACATCCTTCCGATCATAACCTGCCTCGACAAAATAGGCTCGCAGAGGCCGCACAAATCCTTTCGTACCGCACAGCATGGGCGTCACTTTCGCTGCCCCTTCAATCAAGGGCTTGAGCATAGAGAGCGTGAGGTCGACGCCTTGTTGCTCCCCTCCGGCGGCCACCAGGGGCAGGTAGCGAAACCGGGGATGGGTGATGGCCAACGTCAGCAATTCCTGGTGAAAGAGTAATTCTTCCTCCGTCGGAGCAACGGCAATCAGGAGGATCGCTGCCGTCTGTCGTTGTGCAGAGAGATGTTTCAACATGCAGCGGATCGGGACGAGGCCAGTATAACGGGCGATCAGCATCAACTCCCGATCGAGTGGGATCGGAAGAGTGAAGTTCCCATAAGGGCCCGAGAGTTCCGTGTGATCGCCAGGCTTGAGGTGGTAGAGGTAGTTGGAGCCCATGCCGCTCGGTATGCGGTCGAAGATGAGCGTCAGCTCGCCTGATGGATTGCCAGGCGCCGCCATCGAGTAGGCTCGATTCAGCGGTGGTTTGGCACCGACCGGCAATTTAAGTGAGACCCATTGGCCGGGCCGAAAGGCGATGTTCTGAACGGTAGGGAGGAGGATGAGCTGGCGAACGTGGGGCGTAAGATCCGTGATCGAGAGGACCGTCGCCGGTTGTGTGAGTTCCGCCATCACGATCTCCGTATCTTCTCTCTTACCAGAAGGCCGGCCTAGATGAAAGGGCTATAGCCACGATTCTGTACAACACTTTTCCTCACGTGTTATAGATACCGGCCGTTAATCCTGCGACAGAGGTTTATCTCCATGAGTCAGGTCAGAGTCAGATTTGCGCCCAGCCCAACGGGCTTTCTCCACATCGGTGGGGTTCGCACGGCATTGTTCAATTGGCTTTTTGCCCGACAACAGAAGGGCGTATTTGTCCTCCGAATCGAAGACACGGATCAGGACCGCTCGACCGATGAGTCGATTCAGGCCATTCTTGAGGGGTTGAAGTGGGTGGGACTCGATTGGGACGAGGGCCCGTTCCGCCAGACCGAGCGGATTGACCTGTATCGCAGCTATGCTTTGCAGTTGCTTGAGAAGGGGCAGGCCTATTGGTGCGCTTGCAAGGCGGAAGAACTCGAGGCACGGCGTAAGGAAGCCGAGGCCAAGGGGTTATCGCCAAAATATGACAGCCGTTGTCGTGATCGTGGCCTCAGCAATCAGGCCGGCGACGCGGCTTTGCGCTTTAAGGCTCCGTTAGAGGGTGAGACGGTGGTCGACGACCTCATCAAGGGCAAGGTCGTGTTCGATAACAATGTGCAGGACGATCTGATCATCCTCCGGTCGAACGGTTATCCGACGTACAATTTTTCAGTCGTGGTCGATGATGCGCTGATGAACATTACTCACGTAGTACGTGGCGACGATCATCTGACCAACACGCCGCGGCAGGTTCCGATTTTCCAAGCGCTCGGGTTTCCCGTCCCCCAGTTCGGGCATCTGCCGATGATTTTGGGCTCGGACAAGGCCCGCCTGTCGAAGCGGCATGGGGCGACCTCGATTATGGCCTATAAAGACATGGGTTATCTGCCGGATGCCATGGTGAACTATCTCGTTCGCTTGGGCTGGTCGCATGGAGACCAGGAGCTGTTTACCCGCCAGGAGCTGATCGAGAAGTTTTCCTGGAAGAACGTGCAAACGTCCCCTGCCGTGTTTAATCCCGAGAAGCTCATCTGGGTGAACGCAGAATATATCAAGATTAGTCTGCCTGACCAGGTCGTTCAGGCCCTGGTGCCCCTCTTGGAATCAGCAGGACTTGCAGCTGAAGTTAAGGCTGTCTCGACTGATTGGCTCGCGCAACTCGTCATCCTCGTAAAGGAACGGGCGAAAACGCTGGTGGAGATGGTCGAGTGGGTGCGGCCGTATTTCGGACAGGCCGTGACGTTTGATGAAGAGGCCGCGAAGAAATTTTTAACACCGGTTATCGCGCCAGTCCTCGGTAAATTGCTTGCTTGTTTCGAGGCCTTTCCTGCCTTTTCGAAGCAGCAATGGGAAGAGGCGTTCAAGCAGCTGGTCGAAGCAGAGGGAATGAAGATGGGGCAGCTGGCTCAGCCGGTTCGTGTGGCCTTGACTGGTCGTACTGCCAGTCCTGGTCTCTTCGAGGTGATGGAAGTGTTGGGGCGAGACCGGACGTTGTTTCGACTCCGCCAGGGGATCGACCGGGCATCCCGCGCCTGAGGTCATTTCTGCCTCTAAATTAGCCTCGATCTTGACGAAGCCAAGAGCCTTATATTATTGTGGGCGAAGGTTGGGGGATCGTCTAGCGGTAGGACGTCAGTTTCTGGATCTGACTACCTAGGTTCGATTCCTAGTCCCCCAGCCAATAATATTTCCTGCCACGTACTTTCAGATTCATGACTCGGTTCCGTACCGCGCTGGGGGATCGTCTAGCGGTAGGACGCCGGCCTTTGGAGCCGGCTACCTAGGTTCGATTCCTAGTCCCCCAGCCATTTTTCTTTGATCGCCTCGACATCTATTTCAGCGATGCCAGATCGATCACGAATCTGTATCTGACATCCCCCTTGAGCACTCGCTCATAGGCCTCATTCACTTGTTGGATTGGAATCAATTCAATATCAGACTCGATGCCGTGCGTGGCGCAGAAGTCGAGCATCTCCTGGGTTTCACGAATGCCTCCGATCACCGATCCGGCGATCCGGCGGCGATGCAGAATCAGGGGAAAGGGCTCTAGCAGCGTCGGTTTATCCGGCGCCCCCACGAGAATCATGGTCCCGTCGGTTTTGAGCAAGTTCACATAGTCGTTATAGTTATGCGGGGCTGAGACGGTATCGAGAATGAAATCAAAGCGCCGGTGTAGTCGTGAGAAGGTCTTGGGGTCTGATGTAAGGGCAAAGTCTGCAGCGCCTAACCGTATTGCATCGTTTCGCTTCCGTTCAGAGGTACTCAAGACGGTGACGTCGGTTCCGAGCGCCTTGCCGATCTTGACCGCCATATGGCCTAATCCACCCAATCCCACTACAGCAAGCTTGTGATACTTACCGACGCCCCAGTGACGAAGTGGGGAGTATGTCGTAATGCCAGCACACAAGAGCGGGGCGGCTCCGGCAGGCGACAGGTTTGAGGGAATCCGCAGCACGTACTGTTCATCCACGACGATCTGTGTGGAGTACCCGCCTTGGGTAACCTGGCCGTTTTTGTCCAGGCCGCTATAGGTGAAGAGCATGCCCGCGTCGCAGTATTGCTCCGATCCTTCTCGACAGGGGCCACAGGTACGGCAGGAATCCACAAAACAGCCGACGCCGGCCGTTTCACCCAGATGGAACCGCGTGACCATGCTTCCGACCTGCGAGATCGTGCCGACAATTTCATGGCCCGGCACCATGGGGAATATCGAGCCGCCCCATTCGTCACGGGCTTGATGGATGTCTGAATGGCAGATACCGCAATGGGTGATCGTGATGAGTACGTCATGGGGGCCTACGTTTCGTCGCTCAAAAGTAAAGGGTTGTAGGGCCGCCTTGGCGGTCAATGCGGCGTAGCCGATAGTTGGCAACATGGTTTGTGCTCCTTGTGAGAGGCCTAGTTCGACCGTGACCATAACAAGGTGCCGTGGGATTGCCAATATCAAATAGGTGAATGCAGCTGGTATTCATTCATGTGTTGGCAGCCGTTGTCTCATGGTCAGAGGAGCTATTGGGGTGGGATTGCCGAATGTGCTCTGCGGGAAGAGGGACGACCGCTCCGCAGGCTATGTGTCCTCACGGTTGTTCTATACCTCAGTGTCGTCTTCTTCCTCCAACGAGTCGGGAAGCGAACCGTCCATTGTGAGGTCGGGACCTGGTATGCGATAGCGGTCGGTTGCCCAGGCGCCGAGGTCGGTTAATTGGCATCGTTCAGAACAGAAGGGGCGCCAGGTGTTGCCTTCCCCACGTGGTGGGTTGGTGACAGAGGGGGCAGGTCATGTCCG
The DNA here is from genome assembly GCA_039916745.1 of Nitrospiraceae bacterium. Lineage (GTDB taxonomy): Bacteria > Nitrospirota > Nitrospiria > Nitrospirales > Nitrospiraceae > Palsa-1315. The sequence continues at coordinate 7,674 of JBDSKU010000218.1, read as the reverse complement.
GCAGTATAGCATGCCGAATCTGAGAGTCGGTCAGCGGTTAACTCGGCTGGATCTGGGGCGGGATGGTGGTTTGCAGTAATCGGTGCAAGCGGCGCTGATCGATTCCCGAGAGGCCGAGAAATTCGACGCCAAACTCCCCGCCTTCACTCCAACGCACTGCGGCGGACTCGATCGTGATCGGTGAGCCTAAATCGGTGGCTCTGATGAGGATTCGTACGGCTGAACCGCGCTGAACTGACGACATGCTGGTGACGGCGCATCCTCTGGTAGACAGATCGAACATCGTGCCTTCGCGGATTTCTGTCTTGTTCGTGCTGGAGAAGAAGACCTGCATGTCAACGGGGACTCGTTGATATTCGCGGCACTCAATCATACGGGCCTCCTTTCGGTCTGTGGTTCCTCATCACGGTCGCCAGGATGTACTCAGGCTAGTTTAGCAAGCCCAGACATGGGGTAAAGCAAATCATAGAAATGTGATGGTAGATGGTCGGAGGGAGGACTCTCACGAAGAAGGAAAACTGCTTGCCTGCTACCGGGAAGGTTGCGCCTTTTCGATCTTGGCCCAGGCATCTTTCAGCGACACTGTGCGATTAAAGATCGGTGCCTCAGCAGTTGAATCTAGGTCGGTACAGAAGTATCCAAGACGCTCGAATTGGTATCGAGTGCCTGGCGTTGTCTGTCGCAAACTAGGTTCGGCGAGGCAGTTTGTGATTCGCTCCAATGAAGCGGGGTTAAGATAGGTCGTCCAATCATGATCTGGCGGCACTTTTGCCAGGTCGGTCACCAACAAAGAATTATAGAGGCGGGCTTCGGCCTTCACGGCATGGGCTGCGGAGACCCAATGGATGGTGGCTTTGACTTTCCGTTGTTCCTGGGAGGCGCCGCTCATGGTGGTGGGGTCGTAAGTGCAATGGAGTTCAGTGATCTCGCCGGTCCGCGGATCTTTCGTCACCCCGACGCATTTGATGATGTAGGCGTACCGGAGCCGTACTTCGCGTCCTGGCGCGAGCCGAAAAAATTGCTTGGGTGGATCTTCACGGAAATCGTCTTGCTCAATATAGAGGACGCGTGAAAAGGGGACTTTCCTCGTCCCTGCCGCGGGATCTTCCGGATTATTGATGGCCTCCAATTCTTCGGACTGGTTCTCGGGATAGTTGTCGAGGATGATCTTGAGCGGCCGCAAGACTGCCATGACTCTCGGTGAGCGTTTATTCAGGTCTTCGCGAACGAAGTGTTCGAGCAGCTGCATCTCGACGGTGGCCTCGCGCTTGGCGACGCCGATATGGTCACAGAATGCTCGAATCGCTTCCGGCGTATAGCCGCGCCGACGGAGGCCTTTGATCGTCGGCAATCGTGGATCGTCCCATCCGGTCACGAGCTTCTTGCTGACCAACTCAAGCAGCTTCCGCTTACTCATGACGGTATAGGTCAGGTTCAAACGGGCAAACTCGATCTGCCGTGGTCGGCACGGCGCATCAGCCTGTTCGACCACCCAATTGTAGAGCGGCCGGTGATCTTCAAACTCCAAGGTGCAGATTGAGTGCGTGATCCCTTCAAGTGCGTCCGAGAGGGGATGTGCATAGTCGTAGGCCGGGTATAGGCACCAGGCGTTTCCGGTTCGATAATGCGTCGCATGTCTGATGCGGTAGAGGACTGGGTCGCGTAGGTTGATATTGGGCGAGGCCATGTCGATTTTGGCTCGGAGGGTATGGGTTCCGTCGGCGAATTCTCCTGCTCGCATACGCTGAAAGAGGTCAAGATTTTCCTCGGCGGAGCGGGTGCGAGAAGGGCTGTTTTTGCCAGGTTCCGTGAGTGTGCCGCGGTAGCCACGCATGTCTTCAGCCGTCAACGTGTCGACGTATGCGAGGTCTTTCTGGATCAGCCTCACGGCAAACCCGTAAAGTCGTTCGAAGTAATCTGAGGCGAAAAACATCTTCTCGTGCCAGTCGAACCCCAGCCATCGGACGTCGTCCTGAATGGCCTGGACATACTCAGGGTCTTCGGTGGTCGGGTTGGTATCGTCGAATCGCAGGTGGCAGATGCCGTCCGGGGTATCCTGTGCCAAGCCGAAGTTCAGACAAATAGATTTTGCATGGCCGATATGGAGATAGCCGTTCGGCTCAGGTGGGAAGCGCGTGACCACTCGGTTACCATGTTTCCCGGCAGCGAGATCGGCGGTCACGATCTCGCGAATAAAGTTCGAAGCACCAGCCTGATCAGACATGCGAGGTCGTTGACTCCTGGGAGATACGCGAACACATCATCGCGGCTGTTCTACCATAAGAACGGCACAGGGGAGAAGGCCTAACGCGCCTGAGCAGGACGAGAGGGGTGCGGGTGCGTTCTATGCGGTTTGGTGAGTGGGCATCTGCATCACACTGAAGTCTTTCTGCGCGATGAGGTGCCCTTCCATGCGTAGACGAAACTCATAACGCCCAGGGGCAGGGAAGACCAGAGATGGAATATTGATTCCAAAGTCTGAAATTTGAAGGCGGTCAGCGATCACGATATTCGGGAGGGCTGCCCGGCAGACGAGCTGTTCGTTGTTGAGGTAAATCAAATCGATGTCGAAGTGATAGGTCCCTTCGGCGTCGGTGAGGCAGAAATACAGCCCCATTTGTGAATGTTGGAATGGAAAGCTCACTGCCTGTAGGTGGGTGAAGAGGCCGATGAGGCTCTTTTTTCTGGTGACGCTGTCCTCAATGACCTGATCGCAGACCAGGAAGGCTTGCACACTCGGTTTCATGATATCCGACATGGCTTGATTGTACGGAAGTTTTTCTGCTTGTCAAAAGGGATGTATGTTTCAGCAAGCGATCAAGGTGGTGTGAGCGGTTGTGTTCTTGGTCGATTGAGGGCGGAAACGTGTGAATTGAGGCTGCGGTGTTTGGGGAATGGACTATCCGATTGTCGCTGCGCCGCCGCGGCTTTCCGCAACGTTGCCAAATAAGGTGAGGCCAGTGCCGATGCGGCAGTAGTGTGGGCTGACGGTAACTAATTCGCCGGTATGGGCATTGAAGTGGCCTACGGTAATGCGGATCTTTCTTTTCTGTATGAGGCAGGCCTCGAACACCGTGCGTTCACTCGTTCGATCTGTAACGGCAACCGAAGGAGGGCTGTCCAGGGTGGTCTCGTCGCCGGCCTTTACCGTAACGGTGAAGCGGGCTGCGCTATGCGCCGACAATACATTCCGTCGGATGTGATCGATCCGAGTCCCTTGGTCATCATAAAAGTCCATAGTCAGGAGCAGGGTGAAGGGATTGGGCTGCAGCTCCAGCACCACCTGCTCCTTGCCTTGGAGTTTGATGACGCCGTTCGTGTTTCGAAACACGTTCGAGCCGAGGTGGAGCTCAAGGCCCTGTTCAGGCTTCTCGAGGTCGATCAGTTCAGGGGAGTCCGTGATGCCGATAGATTTGGTTTTGGCTTGGAGCGGGTCGTTCATGTTCCACCATGAGTCTGTCGAGAGGTAGAGGGGGCTGGCGACCGAAGAATCCCCTTTCCCAGAGGCCCGCCGCACGTATTTTCCGCAAGGTAGGCTATGCCATCGTCTCTGTCAAGTCGCAGGTGAAGCCACGTGGGAGCTGTCTGAATACGGCTCGAAATCATGAGGAATTGAAAAGTCAAAAGCCCCTGTGCTACTGTGCCGACTCGATCTTACGTCATTGGTATCTGGTCCCATCGTCTAGCCTGGCCTAGGACGGAGCCCTCTCAAGGCTTAAACACGGGTTCAAATCCCGTTGGGACCACCAACCCACACCCGCTCCTGTCGCATATGTCGCATGCCGGACTGTGTGCGGACAAGTCGATCAAGTCAGAGCGATCTCTTCTTCGGTCTGCGCGTTCCGGAGTCATTGGACTGATTCCTGCTCCGCGATCACCGTGCTCGATCGCTCCTCACCTCACGTCTCGCTGAGTGAGGAGTGATGGATTCATACAGTAGAGTGCGGAAAGGGCTTCCCCTGGACGCAACTTCGTTGACGCCTCTATCGCCGGTTGTGTATAAAGAATGCGCCTTTCCTCTATTCATCTCTATTGGTAGGTAGACTCTCCTATGGGTGCACGCGAATTCCGTGATGGGGCGCAAGATGGACTCGAAGCGCTTGAGCCTCTCGATCCGGAACAGATCGGGTCGTTCGATGGCCTGCTGACCGCTATGCGAAAGACCGCCTTCGGGGGCCGTCGCTTGGGCGAAGCCTACGAAGTGCTCTGGGCGATGATCGAGGATCCCGACTGCTTCGTCGTGTTGACGCTGTCGGGGGCGATGACCATCGCTAAAATGGGCAAGATCATCAGCGCGATGATCGATCATGGGATGGTGCAATGTGTTGTCTCGACCGGTGCGTTGATCGCCCATGGGTTGAGTGAATCGGTCGGTAAAACGCATTATCGCCACCATCCGTCGATGTCAGACGAAGAACTATTCAAGAAGGGCTACAATCGGGTCTACGACACATTGGAGATGGAGTCCAACCTCAATTATGTGGAGCAGGTCGTCTCCCAGACGATGAAGCGGGTAAAGCCTGACCAGACTCTTTCCTCCGAGATTCTCACGCGTGAATTGGGGCAAACTCTTGCGGAAGAGTACGATGGTGCGGGCATTCTCAAAAGCGCCTATGTGAAAAAAGTCCCCGTCTTCATTCCTGCCTTTACCGATTCCGAGATGGGATTGGATGTTGGAACGTGGGCCATGGGCCGGGAGCTTGAGCGGGCTCGTGCGAAGCTGCAAGGGAGCAGCGATCTTGACGTGCTGCGGGCGATTCATGTCGCCTATCCCTCCTTCAATCCCTATCTCGATCTGAACAGCTATGCCAGCCACATTGTGTCGGCCAAGAAACTGGGGATCTTTACGATTGGCGGGGGCGTGCCGCGTAATTGGGCGCAACAGGTTGGTCCCTACATCGAGATCAGTAATTCGCGGCTTGGCCTCAATGTTCAGCCACCTCGATTCCAGTACGGTGTGCGCATCTGTCCGGAGCCGGACTATTGGGGCGGGTTGAGCGGCTGTACCTACCAGGAAGGCATTTCGTGGGGAAAGTTTGTGCCGCCGGAAGAAGGCGGGCGCTTTGCCGAAGTTTTGAGCGATGCCACGGTAGTCTGGCCTCTCCTCATGGTGGCGTTGTTAGAGCGTGCCAAAGCGAAACGCGCGCTGCGCACATGACGAAGGCCTATCTCTTTCGCACAGTCGCTGCCCTGTCGCTATTGTTGCTCTTGTCCTCGACTCAAGCCGGTGCTGGATCTGCCATTGAGGATGGGCGAGCCAGAGGGCGCGCTGACGCACCGATCACCTTGATCGAGTACTCCGACTTTACCTGTGGGTGGTGCGTGAAGTTCTTTCAGACGACGTGGCCTCGGTTGCAGGCCAAGTATATCGATACGGGTAAGGTGCGTTTCGTGTATCGAGACTATCCACGAGCAGATCAGGGGGTTGGTGTCGAGGCGGCAGTGGCATCACGTTGTGCCGGAGCCCAGGGAAAATATTGGCCGATGCATGACCGGCTCTTTAGCCAGGGAGGCCGGTTGGACTCGGGGTTGTTCAAAGGCTACGCAAAGACGATTGGCTTGGAGCCGGCGGCGTTTGTGAAGTGTTTCGACGAGCGGCAATATCTCGAATCCATTTTTCAGGATCGTCAAGAAGCGAATCGGTGGGGATTTCATGGTACTCCCGGTTTTATTCTGATACGGACGGTCGGTGGACCGACCGAGAAAGAGCCGGCAATCGCGATCCCAGGCGCAGTTCCGTTCGAGGATTTTGCCGAGGAGATTGAGCGCATGTTGGCCACTGCACCACGTTCCTAGGAAGCTCCCACGGAGCCTCATGGGACGACGGCGGTGACACAGAACAATCAGTCCATCACTCACGAAGGATTACCCGATGTCTGTTACACAATCGTATTGGTCTGTTCCGCAGCGCGCAGGGGAGCCAGCCTACTGGGTCTGTATGTCCTGCTTGTCAGAAGCCTTCTATCTCAAGGTGCCGATGCCGGATTGCCCGACATGCCACGGTGTCTCAACCTATGAGGCCTTCACGCTTGAGGCCATTCGCGATTGGGGCACTGAGGATCTGATTGCCAAAGCCGGTATCGCCCAACAGGCAGCCAGCCTTGAGCCTGTTCCTACAGTATCGGGTAAGTCCGCCGACTAAGTCTTCACCACCCTCGGAGCATTTCCCGTGCAGGGACCACGTCCATTTTTGATTGGAGGCCTGTGGCGGCACGGAGAGACTGTCGCTCCCGTGAATAATCCCTACACAGGGCAGCGGCTCGCCGAGGTTTCGACCGCGAGTTCCGTCGATGCCGAGGCTGCGATCCAATCGACGGTCGATGCCGCTATCGAGATGGCCGCCCTCCCGTCCCACGCCCGTTATCAGGCGCTACAAAAAATTGCAGGCGGGCTCTATGCCCGACGTGAGGAATTTGCCAGGCTGATGACGGCTGAAGCTGGCAAGCCGATCGCCGATGCGACGCGTGAGGTGAGCCGGGCCGTCCAGACATTTACCATTGCGGCCGAAGAGGCGAAGCGCATTCCTGGCGAGGTGATCCCTCTCGACTGGACGCCGGGGACGGACTCCCATCTCGGCATTCTTCGCCGGGTTCCGATCGGTCCGGTGCTCGGAATCACCCCCTTTAACTTTCCGCTGAATCTTGTCGCCCACAAGGTCGCACCAGCGCTGGCTGCCGGCAATTCCATTCTTATCAAGCCGGCGCCACAGACACCCCTCACCGCATTACTGCTGGGCGAAGTCGTTCTGGAATCCGGGCTTCCTCCTGGCGCACTCAATGTTCTGCCCTGCGACAACCGAGTGGCAGAACAGCTCGTCGTCGATCCTCGGTTCAAGCTCCTGAGTTTTACCGGTAGTGCCGCCGTGGGATGGATGTTGAAGGCTAAGTGCGGGAAGAAGAAGGTCGTGTTGGAGCTTGGCGGGAACGCGGGCGTGATCGTGGAGCCTGATGCCGATCTGGAGGTGGCCGCACAGCGTTGCGCTGCTGGTGGGTTCGGCTACGCCGGTCAGACCTGTATTTCCGTGCAGCAAATCTTTGTTCATCATTCTATTGCGGACCTGTTCACGACGAAATTGCTGTTACAAGTTGCGCGTCTAAAAGCCGGCGATCCGAGCGACCAGTCGACGGTGGTTGGCCCGCTCATTGATTCGGCCGCGGCCCATCGTGTCGAGGCCTGGGTCGAGGAAGCCGTATCGCAGGGGGCACGAGTGCTTCTGGGCGGAAAACGGATGGGCTCGGTGGTGGAGGCGACGGTGCTCTCGCACGTGACGCCAACGATGAAAGTATCTTGCCAGGAAGTATTTGGGCCGGTGGTGACCGTGACCCCCTATCGTCACTTCAACGAAGCGATCGCGGCGCTCAACCGGTCCGACTATGGACTTCAAGCCGGGATCTTTACACAGAATGTGAATGCGATTTTTCATGCGTTTCGGCATCTTGAAGTCGGGGCGGTGCTGGCCAACGAGATTCCGACGTTTCGAGCTGATCACATGCCCTACGGGGGCGTTAAGGACTCGGGAATCGGTCGCGAAGGGGTCCAGGCCGCGATCGAGGACATGACTGAGCCTCGCATGCTGGTATTAAATCTTAGGCCGCCTGCCGGGGCCTAAGGAAAAAAAGCGTCGCGGGATATTGCGAAGCGGCGTCAATCTTGGTACAACAGCGACCCTGTGCT
>JBDSKU010000217.1:0-2568 GCA_039916745.1 Nitrospiraceae bacterium | reverse complement strand
AGCTGTTTCATCAATAAGACGGTACAGTTTTGATCGCGCCGCACTCGCTTTCAGCGTTGTCATGTGGCCTGCTCCTTATCTAGCCGATAGTTCGTGTCAGTAACGGTACGCGATCACGTACGCCATGTCAGGGTTTTGCAAGACCCCGTTTCCCAGGCGATCGAGACAATCGAGTTTGCAGAGAATATCTCAGTCCCCAAGTAACGTCGTCCGTCGACCGTGAAGCGTAATCGGATTGAAGTGGAGCGTCTTTCTGTTTAATGTCGACGACGCTCCCTAAGGCGGTTCAAAAACCCTGTCCAGCAAGGCCGCAGGCGAGTGATCCAAGATGATCCTTCCAAGCTCGCTTGTGTATGTTGTCCCTAGGATGGCCTGGATGAGTCCCTCACTGCGCGCGTCCAACGAGGGCCTTCTCAGGCCGCACGTTGCGCGAGCACAGGGGACTCACCGGGCCATCCCACCTTTTGCTGAAAGGGTTTTTCAACCGCCGTTAGTCGGAGATGATGCTGGAGCCAGGCGACTTCATCTTAAAAATCTGCACGGCGTTATACATGCCCTTGGCCGGGTGGTTGAGGATGAGGCGGGAGTTGGTGATGTGGGTGTCGAGCAACTCGTATTGCCCACCGCTGAAGTAGATGTCGCAGTCATCGATTGCGCAGTTCTTGTAGACATGGTTGTCGAGCGACAGCTTCGCCTTGCTGAACGTCTGCCCGTCGATCAAGATATAACTCGGTTCCATTCCCATACGGTCCTCCACCTGCGCGGACTATAACAAGTCTATTTTTGAACCGCAAACAGAGGGGGATAGGGATGCCTTTGGGCTTCGCTCCCGCACCTCCCGTCGCGATCCGTCGTTCCGGCCTCATTGGCTCACACGCAAGCTGCTCTGCTGAAAATGATTCGGCAGCAGCATGATGCAGTTCGGGTTGAAGCCTTGCGCTTTCAACGTGTCGATGCTCCCCAGCACTTTCCCACCCTTCGACAAGTCAATCACCGTGACGGACCCGTCGCTGATGCCTTCCAGATTGAGCAGGCTATTCTGGACGAACAGGTAGCGTTCATCGGGCGATAGGACCGCATGATGGGCGCCCGGAGCGGCGGGAATGGCCTGGAGGAACTTCGGCTGCCGAGGATCGGTATTGTCATACAGATTGACAAACCCCGGCTTGGCCGTGGTGACGTACAAGCGGTCCCCCTTTTTGTTGTAGAGCATTTCCAACGGCATCCCTTGTTGCCGTGGTCCGAAATCATCGACCTGATAGAAGGAAAACGACAGGGCCTTCGGATCCCAGATCCCGGCCCACAGCGTCCCTTCCATCATAGTGGTGATGTGCACCACGGGGGGATTCGCATGGGGGCTGAACATGATTTCGACGGGAGCGGATTTGGCGGGAGAAGGTTTCGTCGATATTTTATGCGTCGAGAGTACGTTCCCGGTACTGGCTTCCAGCACCGTGACCGACTCACCCACTTCGGACATATCCGGCTTGACGGAGCTGGTGACGAGAACCCGATCGATGCCGTTGTGAATCGCAATCCCGTGCGGATACAGGATAAAGGCGGCGGCTGGTTCAGCCGCACTCACCGTTTTGATTGGCACGTCTCTCACCGCATCACCCATGATCACGTTGCTCGACCCCATGCAGGTGAGGTACCAGGTCTTGTTATCCTCCGAGACGACGAGATCCTCGCCGACCTGGCAGTCCGGCACGGCAATCGCGCGCAGGCGATAGGGGAATCGGGTGAGGTCGACGACGTGCAGCAGGGGTTTACCCAGCGCCGTAATATAGGCCTTTGTCCGATCACGGTTGAAAAAGATGTGGTGCGCCACGAGGTCGGAGGGAAGGGGAATCTCCATCAAGATCTTCCCGAAGTCCGCAGACTCGGGATCGATGTCCATGATCGCGATCGCTTCGCGTCTCACCGGCTGGCCCGGCTTACTCTCATAGTTGAGGAGGGCAAGAATTTCCGCCGACGCCAGAGACGTGGCGGAGAGAAGCAGCACACAGGTCAAGGAGAAGAGCCGCAACGGTGTCATAGGAGCCTCCTTTCTGGTTAGCCAATGTACGAAAAAATACTCCTTTCCCAGGGGCTACGCAACGGGCTGAGAGCCAATCATACCTTCGTCTCGCGCAGCGCCCCACCAACCAGACCAACCATCTCCGCCCACACATTTCACGTTTCACGTCTTAGATTTCACGGCAGACCCCGCACCGTGACGCGACGTCTGGACATTCGTAGGTATCCAGCGTAGATTTCCTGCCGTGGCAACCGCTCCTCCTAAACACTTCTCCATGATCCGTGAGTTTCACCTGGCCGACTTTCTCACTCTGGCCAACGCCGCCTGTGGACTGGCCGCGGTGTTCTTCAGCATGCGCTACATGGGCAGCCAGGCCCTGACCGATTTCTTCGCCGCCGTGGCCATGGCGCCGGCAGCCCTCCTCTTCGACTGGCTCGATGGCCGGGTCGCCCGCTGGCGGCACATGCATTCGGCGCTGGGACGCGAGTTGGACTCACTGGCGGACGTCATCTCGTTCGGGGTCGCGCCGGCGGCCATCGGATTCGCCG
>JBDSKU010000216.1:0-5777 GCA_039916745.1 Nitrospiraceae bacterium | reverse complement strand
GCTCATACCTCTCTGAGGAAGATGCCAGGAATGTCCTGATCTATCATCAGAAGCAGCTGGCCGCGTTCGTCCATGCGCAAATGCAGATCCACCATTGGGAGAAAACCACTGGCTACGATGTGGTGGTGAGTAAGGGGTTCACGGACTTGAAGCCCAGTGCATATACGGCCAAAGAGGGTGAGCCGGTGCAGGATTTTCGTCAGACGGTCGAGGAGCGAGGACGGATTGCCCAGATGCTCTTCGGTGGCTTCCAGCGAGGTCTGTACTCAGTCCAGAAGTTCGACTCCGACACCGAACGCCGCCTGGCCGTAATCCTAGACCGAGACTCTCAGAAGTGGTTCCGACCCGCATCAGGGCAATTCCAGATCTCGTACAAGCAAGGCGTCTCGCAGCATGACTATCAGCCTGATTTCGTGGCGGAGACGACAGACTGTATCTACATGCTCGAACCCAAAGCCAAGAACGAGATGACCTCGCCTGACGTACTGGCCAAGAAAGACGCCGCTGTTCTGTGGTGCAATCGCGCCACGACGCACACCCTCAGTAACGGCGGCAAGCCGTGGAAGTATGTCCTCATCCCTCATGACATGGTCGACCAGAACATGACGTTGGCGGGGTTGGCGAGTCAGTTCGCCGAGAAGTAGGGATCTGAAACGGGGACATTCTCCATTTCCTGAAGCGGCTGCCCGCTGCTTGCGCTGCCCTCCACACCGGAGTAGGCTCTTCTTACCTGCCACTCCGCTGATTGGAGGCCCGCCATGTGGATGATTGTTTTTGTTCTGCTAATCCTTCCACTGCCTCTCTTTGTCCAGGCTGAATATCTCGGCGACCTCAGCACGAATCCCTACGCACCCGACTCGACGGCCAATCCCTTCGGAGCCGGCAGCCCCTTCAAGCCTGACGGCATCAACAATCCGTTCAGCCCCTACGGCAGTCCCTTCAGCAACCAATCCGCGACGAGTCCTTTCGCCACAGACGCGCCACGGCTCTATGACCAGCAGGGAAATTATCACGGCAAGCTGAGCACGAATCCCTACGACCCCGATTCGACAAGTAACCCCTACGGCCGCTACGGCTCTCCGTTTTCACCGGACTCCATCAACAATCCCTTCGGGGCTGGCAGTCCGTATCGTCCCGACAGTCCCACCAATCCCTACGGGCGCGGCCTGCGGATCGAAGGGAAGTGAGCGCGAGACCAGCATCTGACCTGCCTGGCGAAACCAATCCAGATGGCTCACCACAGCCGCGAAAATTCCTTGGCTGTGGCATGCCTCCCCCATATAGGGCTTGCCTCAAGATCTGTCTCTGAGGCCCTCCATTCACAAAGCCGACGCGGAGAGAAAATCAGGACATGCTATTTTTCGCATTTGGAATGAGATTCGTCGGCGGTAGGTGAACTCTGTCTTACTGCCATGTCGTGAGCGCTTTGGTGATCAGTGCCTGTGTCTTCTCTTCTCATGTGGGCCTGGTGCATTCCCAACTGCGCGCATAGTTAGCAGGATGCTGAAAGAGTCCGCCAGCCCGTCTTGTTCATTTGGCCTGTTCGGTCTGTCTGGTGTGTTTGGTTGCATGAGACTCACCAGATGGACCAGACAGACTGGGCCTGTCCTAGACGTGTCAGCCGCCGAAGTTCTGCTGTCCTAATACGCGTCTTGTGCGCAGCGAATGCCGGTGCCGCTTGGACGACTGTCCATCGTGCCCCAGTCGCGGTCGCCTGTGCGTAGACTGATAGCCGGTTTCAACCAGGACCCACCGCGCATCGCTTTGATTGCGCCGCGAGGAGGCCCTTGAGGATCTGAGAGGGGCGCGTCTTTGTAGTAGTTCGGGTTATACCAATCCTGTATCCATTCAGCGACGTTGCCGGCCATGTCATACAGTCCGTACGGACTGACGCCTGCGGGAAAGCTGCCGACTGGCATTGTGAGCACCTCACCGTTGATGCCCTTCTCTTTTGACATCTGCGCGCCCTCTCCTTTGACCCAGAAGGCATCCCAGTCCGCTCCGCTCTGAAAGTCGACAGTGCGACCGGCCCAATAGCTGGCGCTGTTGGCCTTCGTGAAATCCCACTCGTTCCCCCAGGGGTAGCGACGGCCATCGGTGCTACGTGCGGCCTTTTCCCATTCTGCTTCAGTCGGCAGACGTTTGCCCATCCAGGCGCAGTAGGCGACGGCGTCTTCCCAGCTGACATTCACCACGGGGTGGGTGCCGATGCCGGAGATCGGTACATTATTTTCCCACAAGGTCGAGGCAGGGTTGGCGTTCGCCGGCGCGCGATGTCCGGACGTTTGGACAAATCGCGCATAGGCATCGTTCGTGACTTCGTAACGGTCGATCCAGAATGAGGCGGTAGAGATGAGGCGCTGTGGTTGTTCGTCCGGAAGACCATCGCTGCCTGCCGGATTCCCCATCAGGAATTCTCCGGCAGGAACCAGCGACATGTCCATGGGAAGAGGGGCGCCGATGGCCAATAATGGGTGACTGACGATCAGAAGGGTCAACACGAATGCGAGATCGATGACCCAAGCCACGAGTTAGGTCTTTTTTAATCCACAGGTCTTGGCCACCGCATCGCGATAGGCCTGCCAGAGGGTGAGGCACTTCTTGAGGCAGCTCAGGATGGCCTGTTGTTGCGTCCGTGTTGTGGCGTAGTTCACCACCATGGCATAGGCATCGTGGCGATGGCCGGCTTCGACCAGTTGGTGCGCACGAATCAGATCCATGGCATCGGGAGAGAGGCCGTGGTATTTCACCAGCGGGTGGCGCTGGACGATCGCTTCGATTTCTTCGGCGGTCTTGGGCTTGGAGGGGTCGGCGATTTCGGCGCGGTCCTTCACGCTACCTTCGACGAAGATCGTCAGCGCCGCGGCTCCGACGACCCAGTCTTTCTTATTTGAGACAGTATCCAGCCAGGCGCGGTAGCGCCGACTGGCCGGGAGGAGGCGCACCGTATCAAAATCGCGTGCAGGCAATCCCAGGCCTGCTATCATGGTCAGGAACAATTCCGGGTGCGATTTGCCCAGAGAGAGCCCACCGGTGTCTTCTTCGTAAATATTATCGGCGAGCATCCGGCGGACCGTGGCCGGGGGATTTTGGCCGTGAATGCGGGCCAGGAAGACAGGAAAGTCCCGCACGTACACGCCGTATTCCTGTTGGAAGTGGCGCTTGAGCTGATCGACGGTGACCGTGCCGTCGGCAAATGCCGGCCAAGCCCAATGATGTTTGCGGTCCATCAGACGCAAGAGTTCTTCGCGGAATCGGCTTTTCGTCAAGGGACGTGTCATGTCTGTTGCCTTCCTGCTGAGCGGCTCGTTACAATTTGATGATGCGGAGGTACATCAATGGATCGTGTGACGGTTCAAAATCCAGAAGACATTCTGTCCATGCTGGCAGACGTGTCGTTGCGAGGATCGGGTTTTGTGACGGACTCTCTCCTGGACTATGTGTTGGAAGAGGGCTTCACGGAACCGATTTTTCTCAACGCCAGCGGGGAAGACCCTGATGCCTACTTTAAAGGCCAATCGCATGCCTGGGCGGTGTATCAGGTCCGGGAATGGAAACGTGTGTTAACCATTTCGGGCGGCCCGGGCAAAGAACGCCGCGTGCAAATTACAGAAACCCCCTAGCAATCGCTGAGTGTAAGAGGGATGCGGGAAAAAAGCAACGAGACGAGAGGGTATCCGCTCGTCAATTCTGTGCGCATCAAGGGTGTGACATGCCGATGATCTGTCTGATGGAACCGCAGAGTATGGGTGAGCTGGCGATGGTCACGAGTTTGCTGGAGGGAAGCGGTATCGGGTACCTGCTTCAGAACGAACATGTGAGCAGCTTGTATCCGGGACTCCCCATTCTGAACTCGCGTGTCATGGTCGACGAGCGTGATCGGCTCTCTGCGGACCTGCTGTTGAGCCGGCTGCGGTTGGAAGTGCGTGACGTGTCGGCACAGGCGTAAGCGCGGACTAGCGCTGGGGTCTCGGGGCATGGGGGTTCGACGGAGTTTGAATGGGAAGCCGTTCGCCGGATCCTTGAAACCATCCGCCGATGAGACGGCCTTCTTCAAGGTAGAGATAGCGGTGCTTCACCGTCGCAGCATTTTCCCAATCTTCAAAAATCCATTCTTCGCGGCGGAGGCCTTCTTTGGTGAAGGTGGTGTTGATCGTTTGGGGTCCTCCCCAAGCCTCTAATACCTGTTCTTTGGACATGCCGACCATGACGCGATGTTCCGCGATATGCTTTTGAAAGTCAGGGTCTTTGAGTTGCGCGATGAGCGGCCAGATCACGATGAGGAGCATGAACATTCCAAGCCCCGCATAGATCATGAGTCGAACGGGGCGTCGGCGGATGAAGGGTGTCTGTTCTTCGAGATCGGTGGATGAGGCGTTCATCGGTTCTTGGGTGGCTGCAGTCGTGTGATCCATACTGGTGAGCATGGTAGCAATGTGAATCGGAGAGAGTCAAGGAAGCCGGACTGTTTGCGTCAATTTAATCAATAAGATGTGAGTAGCCAGTAGGGGTCGGTATACTGATGGTAATGTGTCCATCCACCCATGACACGATTTCTCGAGATCAACGAAGCCCTCTTCCGCTCAATGGCAGTGCGGCTGTCATTGTCGGCGTCTTCCTCCTCTGGATCAGTAGCCTCCTGTTGCCGGAGTTCTCGTCTGCCACGATCATCTATTCCTATATTGATGAACGAGGCACGGCAGTCATGACGGACAACTACGAGACCATTCCCGAACGGTATCGTGCGAAGGTGCAGGCGACAGAGCATGCTCCCCAAGTCGCCATCAATCATTCGATGGCTGCGCGGCTGCAGCAGGCGGTATCCGATTGGGCACAGGTTGCTCGTGCGCAATTCGGTACATTCACTCCAAGTATTTCTGGGTTGACGCCCTATCAGTCTCACGTGCTTAGCGTCGGCGGCCTCATCGGGGTGATGTGTCTATTGGCCAGACTGTTTGTGCGGAGCCAAGTCGTTCGCTTCCTGGCGCTCTGGTGCTTGGTCATGTTGGGTTTGACCGTGCCTGCGTTGCTCTTTACCTCTCAAGATTCCGCGTTGGATCTCTTCACTGGCCGGAAGGTAAAAGTGCAGGAGAAACAGCAGGATCGTCTCCAGAATCTTCCTTAGACTTTCCGGATCATCGCGTTGAGCCGTGACACCCAAGCGTGGCTAATCCGCATACTTGGGAAGGGGAATCCTTTTGACTGTGGGCACCTGAGGGGTTAGTTGGCGCTGGGAGAATTCTTGCGAGTAGGGATTCAGGATGGGGTCATGAGTATGTCGCTGGCGTTGCTTCACGAGGTCGATACTTTGGGTGCTGATTTCTACCCGATCGACCAGTGCCTTGGATGTTAGGGGGTCGGGCAGGCCTTGTAACGAAAACAGTTGATAGGCCAGGCTCCATTCGAGCGTATCCTTCGCGGCCTCTTTCACAATAAAGCGAGCTTGTGGCGACGAAGTGCCTTTGAATAGCAGGATCCAGATGTTCGATCGGAATGAGGGAGCGGCAGGGTTCTCAGAGGGATGAAACTCCGGGACCAGTGCCGGGATCTTGGAGAGGGGAACGGCTGGGGAAAACTCGATGTCGACGAGCCGAACGAAGAGAGTTCGATTGTCGCTTTCGTCGTTGGGATTGAAGGTGTAACTGAATGAGTAGCGGATCTCGATGCCCTCACGTGTCACGGTGTAGACATCCTCGCCGTTTTCCGGGGCGACGAGTTTCCGGAAATATTTCTCCCAATCGGTGATGGCATAATAGGTAAAGACGCGCAGCGCGGAT
>JBDSKU010000215.1:0-5061 GCA_039916745.1 Nitrospiraceae bacterium | reverse complement strand
ATCTTGTGGACACCCCCGACATCCACCCAGGTGACGGACCCATCGGTCGGCGGAGCAAGCCCGTCGAGCGGAGGGTCTTGACGTTCGTCACAGCGAGTCCCGGCATAATTGAAAGTCGCAATCGTGACTTTGCCGGTCTTGTTCTCGCCGATATGGACAAGGGTGCCTGGAGGAAGCCCCGTCTTTCTAGATCGTTTTGCGACTAACTTCATGGAGAGAGACCTCACAAGACCCTCTGCTTGTACGCAGGTTCTCCCCGAGGGTCAAGGGGGTACCCGCACCCTCTTTCCACTTTTCCGATGCCGCAAGACCTGTTACTCTTTCCGTTCAACGTTGCGAGGCCTGGAACATGGAACAAGAATTAGCTTTGTTGATCGAAGCGGTCCGGAAAGCCGGTGCGAAAGTCTTGGAATTAGTCAGGGATGGATTTGAAGTGCAGACGAAGCCGGACCGTTCGCCGGTCACGACGGTGGACCACGAGGTCAACCGTATCCTGCATGAGATGCAACGCCGGGAGTTTCCACAGGATGGATGGCTCTCGGAAGAATCCCCAGACGATCCGGCGCGACTCACACATCAACGCGTCTGGATTGTGGACCCCATCGACGGCACCAAGGCGTTGATCAATCGGCTGCCGGAGTTTACCATTTCTGCCGCGCTGATCGAACGAGGCATCCCGATCGTCGGCGCGATCTTAAATCCCTCGACCGACGAGCTCTTCACCGCGGTGCGCGGGGGCGGTTTGTATCTGAACGGCTCGCGCGTCACCCTCTCGCCTCCTCGTGATTTCAATGCTGTCATCATGATCAGTGGGAAAGATTTCGGGACCGACCGATGGTCGACACTCTGCGACACAACGCGATGCCGTCCCATCTACTCCATCGCCAATGCCATGGCCCTGGTGGCGGCCGGTCGCGTGCGAGCCGCGTTTACGGTCGAGCCCATGAACGAGTGGGACCTCGCGGCCGGAGCCCTCTTGATTGAAGAAGGCGGTGGCACCGTCAGCGATGCGGCCGGAAATCCCTTGATGTTCAATCAGCCAAAACCAACCCTTCGTGGCGTCATCGCTGTAACGGCCGCAGCCGACAAGGATCTGCGTGCCACGCTCCAGACCCAAGCTGCACAAGCCTGGTCTCAACCTGAGAGGAAGTGAACCGCTCTATGACCATCGCCCTGCTGGGAACCGGTCTATTGGGTCGAGCCATCGCCGAACGACTCCAGTCCGCCGGCAATACCGTCACGGTCTACAATCGAACCACGAGCAAAGCACGCCCTCTCCAGGACTGCGGCATCACCGTGGTCACGAGACCGGAACAGGCCATCTCCCAAGCCGACTGTGTCATTCTCATGCTGACCGATATGACGGCGATCCGTGCCGTCCTACTGACACCAGCCTCATTGGCGGTTCTCTGCGGCAAAACCGTCATCCAGATGGGAACCATCGCTCAGGAAGAAAGCTTGGCTTTGCAGGCCGAGATCGAACAAGTTGACGGGTTCTATTGCGAGGCGCCAGTACTGGGAAGCCTTGCCGAGGCGAAAGCCGGAACGCTCTTCGTGATGGTCGGAGGAACCGAAGATCAGTTGGCCCAATGGCTCCCGCTGTTTCGTGCTCTAAGTCGAGAGCCTCGTTTGGTGGGCCCTGTCGGGAAGGCCGCAACCCTGAAGCTCGCGCTCAATCAATTGATTGTGGCGGAAATATCGGCCTTCGCCCTGAGCCTTGGGTTAGTGCAACGGGCGGGGATTCCCGTAGACACCTTCATGGCGATCTTGCGGGAGAGCGCCTTGTTCGCTCCGACGTTCGAGAAAAAGCTTCCACGACTCCTGTCGCGGGACTATCAGCATCCAAATTTTTCCACGCGTCATCTCATGAAGGATGTGGAACTCTTCCTGAAGGAAGCCGCTGGTTACGGTTTGATCACGAGTACGGTGGAAGGGATCAGGCCGGTGCTGGAGCAGACGATTGCGCTGGGACTAGGCGAAGCCGACTACGCATCGCTATATGAAGCAGTCAATCCAAAAACCTAGCAGGATACGGAGCAATGCATTTTCCTCTGACTACGGCGCCGGTGGCGTATCACTCAGACTTGCCGGCGAATCTTTTTTGCTGAGGTGGAACATCCCGCCTTTTTGAGTCGGTGCATGGTCGGTGCCGATCCGGCTATACCACCAGTTGCCATCGCCTTCTGAAAAATCAGGCGAGAACTCCACCGTAAATCCACCGTCCCGGTCATTCTCCTTCTGCGACCACATGCCGTGCCAGATATGACCGACGAGCGTCTGAGTCTCGAATCGTCCGTCCTTCCAGTCATAGCGACCATTGCCCTGCTCATCCAATATCAACCGGACAACCGCTCCGTCGACATATTCCCATTCACCGGCGAGGACATGGCGGTCTTCGGACTGAGCAGCCGTCGATGACGGAAGAGCACTAAAGGACACCGCTCGATGCACAGCCGGTTTATTGCAGCCTGCGGTAAATACCATACTGGCAAGCAAGAGCGGGGCAATGATGTGTTGTGAACGCATGTTGTCTCTCTCCACGAATCGCGTATTCCTACTTACCATGTGGCAAGGAGGCAAACAAGCGCTCGAGCGAAATGGGTACAGGATAACAATCCGGAAGCCAGTTCCTACCCCAGCTTCGCGATCCGGCTGCAGGCCTCGTCAATGTCCGCATCGGTCTTGGCATAGCTGAAGCGAAGAAACTGCTTCCCCTCAGCCCCTGAAAAGAAGGCTTCTCCAGGTACACCAGCCAAGCCGATCCTGTCCAACAGATGCATCGCCCTGTCCTTACCGGTGCTACCTGGCAGGCGCGACGCATCGGCCAGCACATAATAGGCGCCCTGCGGAATCGAGGGCGTCAGACCAGCCTTGGCCAAGGCTTGGCAGAAACGATCTCGTTTTCGTTGATAGTCGCGTGCCTAGTCGCAATAGAACGAGTCTGGAAGTTCCTGGATGCCCACCGCGACTCCCGCCTGCAACGGGGTCGGGGCGCAGACGTATAACAAATCGTTCATGGCTCCGATGGCCTGAGCCCACCGCGCGGCCGCGACACTGTATCCAATGCGCCAGCCGGTAATGCTAAACGTTTTGGAGTACCCGCCAATGGTAATCGTCCGGTCAGCCATCCCCGGCAATGTAGCGAGACTCACATGGGTACGACCGTCATACAAAAAGTACTCGTAGATTTCGTCGGTGAACACGAACAGATCGTGCTGTTGAACAATCCCGGCAATACTTTCCATTTCTTGCCGGCTGAACACTTTGCCTGAAGGATTGCCCGGCGAGTTCACGATCATCGCCTTGGTCCGCGGCGTGATCGCGCGCTCGACCTCGGCCACGGAAAACGTCCAGTCGGGCGCCTGCATCTTCACCATCACGGGAACGGCCTCAACCGCCAGCAGCGCGCTGATGTGATACTGATAGTAGGGCTCGAACAGGATGACTTCGTCGCCTGGGTTGAGCAACGCCAAGCAGGCAGAATGAAAGGCCCCTGTGGCTCCCGCGCTGACTGTAATGTCCGTTTCCGGATCGGCCGCGATGCCGTTGTACTGCGCCAACTTCTTGGCGATCGCCTGTCGCAATTCGGGCAATCCGTCGAATCGCGAGTACACATTCTTCCCGCGTTCCATGGCCTGCGCGGCAGCTCGAATCACCACCGGTGGAGCCGGCGTGTCGCAGACCCCCTGTGCCATATTCAGACCGTTCGCCTGAACGCAGGCTTGGGTCATCGCTCGAATTTCTGAATGGGCTAATATTGCCATTCGTTGGTTGATTTGCCGTCTCATCGTGACATTTCTCCTAGGCCAAAGAATCTCACTTGTCGCAGAGCGGTTCCAGGGAGGTCAAGAGCATTTTCTTCGCAGCATACAAATGGCCGAGGGGAATACGATAGAAAGTCGAATGTATCGGGTACTCGTGACACTACTTGGATATACTACATTCACGGTGCAGCACCTCTTCCGAGTTACTCCACTTGAGGAAGGCAGGCCGACAACGAATCCGGTAGAGTTGTTTCCTGGTCGAAGCAACCATTTTCCTAATGATTGAGAGAAAGGACGTGCTCCGTGGCCACGCAGGACCCCAGATCAGGCCGAGCTTCAAGCTCTGACCACGAGGCCGCAATGGCGGAACGTCGAGGCCGCCGTCTTAATCTGAGTTGCCGTCTGTTCTTTTTTGGAGAAGACGACTTTGAAGGGGAAGCGAGGATCCTCGATCTCTCCACAGGAGGCTGTCAGGCGACCTCACTTACCGAAGTACAGGTTGGCGCGACGCTCCGTCTGTCTCTGTTCCTGCAAGATCAGGAATGGCCTGTACGCATCGATGAAGCCCTGGTCCGATGGGTACAGGGTCCGGCCTTCGGTCTCGAATTTACAGAAATCCGATCGGCCCAACGAGAGCGAGTCCGTGCCTTGCTTATGAAAGCCAAGCTTTAACAGGCCGCTAGCCCAAATCGTTCCTCTATTCCAACTGTCTTCCCTTCCCTCTATTCCGTACAAGTGATACTTCCTTCAAGCATCACTGACTCATTGCCAGATACATCTGTCGCAAGATGACTGGAGGGAGAGCATCTAAGTTACGCAGTGTTAGGTTCAAGGGGTGAGAACAAGAGCTCGATCGGGGTTAGTATCCCGACTCACGGCGTCTTATTCTTGGGAGAAGGCGACGGGTGAGACCGGAACTGCTCGTAGGACCGCAGCACTTTTTTCACGTAGATGCGGGTTTCTCGAATGCGGGGTACTTTGCGTTCTTTCACTCGATGGGCCCCGACGTTATAGGCCGCCAAGGCCAGTGAAAGATCACCCTGGTAAAGATTCAGCAGATGCCGCAATTGCTTGGCGCCTCCGCGGATGTTCTGCAAAGAATCGTAGCGATCGCTCACTCGCAGGGTCGTCGCCGTATCTGGAGTCAGCTGCATCAAGCCGACCGCGCCTTTGCGAGACACGGCATCCTGATTAAAATCAGATTCGGTCTTGATCACCGCACGCAGCAGAGCCGGATCAAGCCGATATTTCTTGGCGTACCATACGATGGCCCGACTGATTTCCTGCTTTGAGTATC